>CALRKX020000142.1:0-6315 GCA_943368305.1 Erythrobacter sanguineus | reverse complement strand
CGTCGTCGTGGCTGATCAAACGGGCGCTGCGCAATCACGCAGCGCCAAACCGCCTTCGCGTTCCAGAAACGCCACCACTTCTGCTATACCCAGGCCTTGACGCAGCCGTGACAGAACATAGGGGCGGCTGCCCCGCGCCGCCTTTGTATCGGATTCCAGCAGCGCCAGATCAACGCCGACGTAAGGAGCGAGGTCGGTCTTGTTGACCACAAGCAGGTCAGATTTCGCCAGCCCCGGCCCGCGTTTGCGCGGGATGTCCTGCCCGGCGGCGGTGTCGATCACATAGATCGTCAGGTCGGCCAGTTCGGGGCTGTAGGTCGCCGCCAGATTGTCGCCGCCCGATTCGATCAGGATCAGATCCAGTTGCGGAAAATGGCTGCGCAGGTCGGCCACGGCGGCCAGGTTGATGCTGGCATCTTCGCGAATGGCGGTATGCGGGCAGCCGCCGGTTTCCACGCCCCTGATGCGCTCGGCTGGCAGAACCTGCGCGCGCATCAGATAGTCTGCATCCTCGCGGGTGTAGATGTCATTGGTGATCACCGCCATGTCGCAGCGATGGGCCAGCGCGCGGCACAGATGTTCGGTCAGGGTGGTTTTGCCCGCCCCGACCGGGCCGCCGATGCCGACACGAAGGGGACCGTTTGCGTTGTTCATGACCGGAATATCCTGACGTCCATGGTTTCTTGACGCATCCCCGCCACGTCCGCGCCCCAGGTGCAAGACCCCAGATCATCCAGCGTCAGGGCGGCGTAGTCCTGGGCGGCATCCGAGATCAGCGGCGCAAGGGAATGTATGACCTGCTGGCCCGCGCTTTGCCCCAATGGCATGAAGCGCACGGCGACCGAGACAAGCTGGCTGGCCAGGCCTTGCAACCACAGCGCCAGAACCTGCGCATCCGCAACCGCCAGCCCACGGGTCGCGGCCCCCACGGCTACGGGATAGGGCATCGCGGGCAGGTCGTGTCCGGTGATCGCAGAAACCTGCCCCGCAAAGGCGCGGCCCAGTTCCGTTGCCTCCAACGCGCGGCCTGCTGAGGGCATGTAGGCGGCGGCAAGGTCGGCCAGCTCCGCCAGATCATCACCCTTGCGCGCGGCCATGATAAAGATCGCGTCATTGCGACCCGATCCGAACAGCAGAACCCCCTCGATCCAGTCTTGCAAGGTGGCGGCATCGCTCACCTGCCCGCCGGAGATCGCCGCTTCCAACCCTTGGGAGTGGGCAAAGGCCCCTATGGGGAAGGCAGGAGAGAGCCATTGAATCAGGGCCAGAAGGGCGTTCATTTCGCGTCTCGATGGCCAAAGGGCAGCGGCCTGGCAGGCGCATGATGGTGCATCTGGCCATCGCCATGGTGATGCCAGCCGAAGGTTTCGCCCTCGTGGCTGTGGGCGCTGGGTCCATGGTCATGCCCCATCGTGCGGCCATGGCCATAGGCACCACCTTCTGGGGTGAAGGGCTCGCTTATGTGAGACAATTCGGCGCCCAGACCCGCAAGCATCGCCTCCAGCACATGATCGCGGCGGATCAGCAAGCGGTTGGGCTCTATCTGGCAGGGGGTGTGGCGGTTGCCGATATGCCAGGCCAGCCGCAGCAGATTGTCGCCGGTGATCTGGAGCAAGGCTTCTTCGGCGGCGACGACCTGAATGGTGCGGCCATCTTCCAGTTCAAACCCCCACCAGTCATCCAGACTGGTGACGGCGGGCAGATCGACCAGAAAGCCTTCGTCATGCACGGTGATCAGGCGCTTTCGGCGCATCAGGCGCTGATCATAATCCAGCACCACAAGGTCATAGCAGGTGGCGGGCGCGTTTTTCAGCAGGCGCTTGGCGGGGGGCAGGTTTGCGGTCATTGCCGGCCCCCGCCCAAGCTCAGTAAAGCCCGCGCAGCCCCATGATGCGACGGGCAGCAATATGCTTGCCCGGCAGATTTTCGGGCAAGCCTGCCAACGCATCCAACTGTGGCATGGTGCGGTCGGCGCGGATGATCAATGCCAGGGTGCCGGTCAGTGCCGCAACCAAAAGCCGCTTGGGATCGGTTCGCCCGACGGTCTGGGTAGAGATATAGGTCATGAGAACCACTTTCCTGTTTCTGGGCGTGGCTCCTCCCTGCAGGAAAGGGTGCGACGAGGTTGCGCCGCAGACAAGAAATTTCTGTGCTGGCCAGAATGGTAAGGTGCGAAGGCGGGCAAATGACCATTTCTTGATCTCAGAACAGGAAATAGCGCTGCGCGAGGGGCAGTTCGCGGGCGGGCTCGCAGGTCAGCAGCACCCCATCGGCCCGCACCTCATAGGTTTCGGGGTTCACCTCGATATGGGGGGTGGCGTTGTTCAGCCGCATGTCGGCCTTGCCGATATTGCGGGTGTTTTCCACTGGCAGCAGGGTTTTGCCCAGACCAAGCTGACCGCGCACATCCGCCTCCATCGCCGCTTGCGACACGAAGGTGACGGCAGAGGCGTGCTTGGCCTTGCCCAAGGCACCGAACATCGGGCGCGAATACATCGGCTGCACCGGAATAGAACCATTGGGGTCACCCATCTGCGCCACAACGATCATGCCGCCCATCAGCACCATTTCCGGCTTGGCGCCAAAGAAGGCGGGCGACCACAGCACCAGATCGGCGCGTTTGCCCTCTTCGATGCTGCCGACATGGCGCGACAGACCATGCGCCACGGCCGGGTTGATGGTGTATTTGGCGATGTAGCGCCGGGCGCGCAGGTTGTCATTCTCGCCCTGCTCGCCCTCCAGCCGGCCGCGCTGTACCTTCATCTTGTGGGCGGTTTGCCAGCAGCGGGTGATCACTTCGCCAATCCGGCCCATGGCCTGACTGTCGGATGAAATCACCGAAAACGCGCCCAGATCGTGCAGGATGTCTTCCGCTGCAATGGTTTCCTTGCGGATTCGGCTTTCGGCAAAGGCCACATCCTCGGGGATCGAGCGGTCCAGATGGTGGCAGACCATCAGCATATCCAGATGCTCTTCGATCGTGTTCACAGTATAGGGCCGCGTCGGGTTGGTGGAGGACGGCAGCACATTGGCCGACCCCACCACCTTGATGATGTCGGGCGCATGCCCGCCGCCCGCGCCTTCGGTGTGATAGGCGTGGATGGTGCGGCCGCGGATGGCGGCCAAGGTATTTTCGACAAAGCCGGATTCGTTCAGCGTGTCAGTGTGGATCATCACCTGCACATCCATCGCATCAGCCACATTCAGGCAGTTGTCGATGGCAGCAGGCGTCGTTCCCCAATCCTCGTGCAGCTTCAGCGCGCATGCCCCGGCGTTGATCTGCTCTGCCAAGCCATCGGGCAGGCTGGCATTGCCCTTGCCGGCAAAGCCAAGGTTCATCGGCAGGCTGTCGGCGGCCATCAGCATGCGCTGGATGTGCCAGGGCCCTGGCGTGCAGGTGGTGGCCAGCGTGCCATGCGCGGGCCCGGTGCCGCCGCCCAGCATCAGGGTGATGCCGGAATGCAGCGCGTCCTCGACCTGTTGCGGGCAGATGAAGTGGATATGGGTGTCCAGCCCCCCCGCAGTCAGGATGCGCCCTTCACCCGCGATGATCTCGGTTCCCGGCCCGATGATGATGTTCACACCGGGCTGGGTATCGGGGTTGCCCGCCTTGCCAATCTTGTGGATCAGCCCGCCCCGCAACCCCACATCGGCCTTGTAAATGCCGGTATGGTCCAGGATCAGGGCGTTGGTGATGACAGTATCCACCGCCCCGCCTGCCCGGGTGATCTGGCTTTGGCCCATGCCGTCGCGGATGACCTTGCCACCGCCGAACTTGACCTCTTCGCCATAGCTGGGGCCGTTCGCGCCGGTTATGGCCTGCCCGGTGCGTTCGGCGATCAGGTCGCGTTCAACCTCGATGATCAGTTCGGTGTCGCCAAGGCGCACCTTGTCACCCGTGGTCGGGCCATACATCGCGGCATAGTCGAGGCGGGAAATCGTGGCGGGCAAGGGGAACTCCTGTCACTCCGCAAAGGGGGGCTTGGGCGCGTCTTTGGCCGTGGGCAGCGCGCGGCGGGGAATGGGCTTGAGGGCAAGATCCGGCTGGAAGGCGGCCACCGGCGGCGGAGCGGTATCTTCGAACACCGCCGTTTCAGCCGAGGCCGCTTCGGGAACCAGATCTGCCGCCGGCATTGCGGCTGGCAGTTCGGGGGCGATATCGGCAATGGGTGCAGGCGCGGTCTCTGTCACCGGCTCTGGCAGCAGAGGTGGTGTCATGGTGGCGGTGTCAGCAGAGGTTTCTATCAACACCGGCTTGGCCAGCGGAGCGACGGCGGCAACAGGCTTGTGCGTGGCAGGTCCGGACCGGGGTTTGGCTTTGGCGACAGGGCGAGCCACAGTGGGGGCGGCGACCGCAATGGGTTCCTGTGCGGAAACGACAGGTGCGGGCGGCGTGGCGGCCAGCGCCTCGATATGCAGATCGGTCACGACGGGCGAGGGGTCTGCCACCACCAAAGCGGCGCTTTTCGGCAGGTCAGAGACTGTTGCCGGAAAGCCCATCCAGAAACCCTGCATCTCCATCAGGCGGGTTGCCCAGATGGTCTGTGCCTGGCCAAAGACCATGCCTGCCTTGAGGCCATAGCTGATTGCGTCGATCGGGGTCATCATGCCGAACATGCGGGGTCTCCCATAGGGTTAAAGTTGTCCCATCACCTTGCCATTGAATCCAAAAACTTTTCTGTCACCGCCAAAGGGCACCAACTGAATCTCGCGTGATTGGCCGGGTTCGAACCGCACCGCCGTGCCAGCGGCGATGTCCAGCCGCATGCCACGCGCGGCATCCCGGTCAAACGACAGGCCGGGGTTCGTCTCGGCGAAATGATAGTGGCTGCCAACCTGCACTGGCCGGTCGCCGGTATTGGCCACCATCAGGGTGATGGATTTGCCGGTGGGGTTCAGCATGATATCGCCAGAGGCGGGGAATATCTCACCGGGAATCATGGCGTTACCCTCCGATGGCCAAGGCAAGGCCCGTTGCTGCGGTCAGCCCGCCTGCAAGGCGCGTCAGGCGTATCGCGGGCAATCGGTGCAATGCCAGCCCAAGGCCAAGCCCCGCGCCATGCAGGGCTGCGGTCATTGCGGCAAAGCCCGCCGCATAGGCTGGTAGCCCGACCGAAGGCCCCTCGGTCCCATGCGCCCAGCCATGCGCGGCCCCGAACAGCGCCAGCATCGGCAGCGCCAGGATCATGGGCAACCGGGCCGCCAGCGCCACCACTGCCCCCAAAAGCAGGATGGAGGCGAGAATCATCGGCTCTACCACCGGAAAGGGCAGGCCCGCGGCCCCCGCGCCCCCGCCCAGCACCATCGCGCCGACAAAGGCCGCAGGCATCGCCCAGATTGCCCGCCCGCCGGTCTGCGCCGCCCAAAGCCCAACGGCGATCATGGCCAGCATATGGTCCGTGCCGCTGATCGGGTGACCTGCCCCGGCCAGAAAGTTGCCCGCCGCATGATCGGGATGGGCCAATGCGGCGGTGGGGGCCAGAAGGGCGGCGGCAAGGGTCAGTTTGCGCAGCATCGAAAACCTCTTATCGGATCGGGTGGTGGACGGTCACCAGTTTGGTGCCATCGGGAAAGGTGGCTTCGACCTGAACGGAGTGGATCATCTCCGGGATGCCCTCCATGCATTGGTCGCGGGTGATGACATGGCCGCCCGCCTGCATCAGATCAGAGACAGAGCGGCCATCGCGCGCGCCCTCGACCACGAAATCGGTAATCAGGGCAATGGCCTCGGGGTGGTTCAGCTTGACGCCGCGCGCAAGGCGGCCCCGCGCCACCATGGCAGCGACGCTGATCAGCAGTTTTTCCCGTTCGCGCGGGGTCAGGTTCATGTAAGCACTCCGTGCATCTGCCAAACACGGGGCAAGGGGCGCCCCGAAAGAAGGTAAAGAACGCGCGCCAATTGGCGGCGCAGCGGCCAGCCATCCCGCGCCATCAGGCGCACCAGAAGCCGCCCATTCCAGCCAGAGGCGGCGGCGGTCACATCAGGTTCGGTCAGCTGGCTGCGGACAGGGGTCAGCGCATCCTCGGCCCCCCGGGTGACAAAGGCGATGACAGCCATAGCCCGCGCACCGCCCAGCAAAGCGGGGCTGGCCTGACGGGCAAGGGCCGCAGGGTCCAGCCGCAGGGCGTCGGCCCAGACCGGGCGATGATCACGGCGGATCAGGCGGCGGTCATCCAGACGTGCAAGGCGGGGCTCTTCGCCCATGGCGTGGCGGCCCAGGACCAACGATTCGCAGACAAGGCAGGTGGCATCGCCCGCAAGGTCTATGGTGGTGCGGCGCGTCAGGTGCGATTGCTCATAAAGGATGGTCTCTT
>CALRKX020000141.1:0-6333 GCA_943368305.1 Erythrobacter sanguineus | reverse complement strand
TGAGTGCCGAACGGGCCAAGCACCTTGCGATGGCGATGCCGATCTATCTGCTGATGATCGGCCAACTGCCCGCGCCCGGGGAAACCCAAGCCCTGGTAGACGATATCCTGCCCGTCTTCGCCTAGGGGCGGATCGTCCCGTCCCCGGTGACCAGATATTTGAAGCTGCACAATTGCTCGGCACCAACCGGCCCGCGCGCGTGCAACTTGCCCGTGGCGATGCCGATCTCGGCCCCCATGCCAAATTCACCGCCATCGGCAAACTGGGTCGAGGCGTTGCGCATCAGGATTGCCGAATCCAGCCGCTCAAAGAACCGGGCGGCGGTGGCGTCATTTTCGGTCAGAATGCTTTCGGTATGGTTCGAACCGTATTTGCGAATATGCCCAATCGCCTGATCCACACCGTCCACCAGCTTGGCCGCGATGATCATGTCCAGAAATTCATGCCCGAAATCATCGGGTTGGGCACGAACAGTGCCAGGAACCTTCAACAGCTCTCCCTCGGTCCGCACCTCTACCCCGGCGGCAATCAGATCCTCGATCAAGACCGCGCCATGCTTGGTATAGAACTGCCAGTCGATCAGCAGACATTCGGCCGAACCGCAAACCCCTGTCCGCCGGGTCTTGGCGTTCAGCACCACACGACGCGCCTTTTCCAGATCTGCATCCCGGTCGGCATAGACGTGGCAAATGCCCTCCAGATGGGCAAACACCGGCACCCGCGCCTCGCGCTGGACCAGGCCCACCAGCCCCTTGCCCCCCCGCGGCACGATCACGTCGATATGATCCACCGCGCGCAGCATCGCCTCTACCATAGCGCGGTCGCGGGTCGGGATAAGTTGAATCGCCGTCTCGGGCAGACCGGCCTCGCGCAGGCCCTGCACCATGCAGTCGTGGATCACCTCTGACGAATGAAAACTCTCGCTCCCGCCGCGCAAGATCACCGCATTGCCGGATTTCAGCGCCAGCGCACCAGCATCGGCGGTGACGTTCGGGCGGCTTTCATAGATCACGCCGATCACTCCGATGGGCGTTGCAACCCGTTGGATATGCAAGCCATTCGGGCGGTCCCACTCGGCCAGAACCCGGCCCACAGGGTCTTTTTGCTCTGCAACCGACCGCAGGCTGTCCACGATGCCGCGAATGCGGTTTTCGTCCAGCTTCAGCCGGTCCATCATTGCAGGCGACAGGCCCTTGTCGGTGCCATAGTCCAGATCAAGGCAGTTGGCATCGAGAATTTCTTCCCGTCGCGCCCAGACTGCCGCCGCCGCCGAAACCAGCGCCGCCGCCTTGCGCTCTGACGAAGCGAAAGCCAGCTCGCCTGCCGCCGATTTCGCCTTGGCGCCGATCTCTGCCATCAGGTCGCTGACTTGTCCGTCCATGATCAACCCTTCCGTTTCGCGCCAAATTCCATCGAGAATTCTCGCGCGACCTAAACCACCATGTCGTCCCGATGCACCAGCGCCGCGCGGCCCTGATAGCCCAGAATCCCCTCGATATCGCCAGACCGATGCCCGGCAATCGCCTTGGCCTCGGCGGCGGTATAGCGCACCAGCCCCTTGCCCAGCACCACGCCCGCCGGGTCCAGAATCGCCACCGGATCGCCCCGGCCAAAGCTGCCCGTCACCTCGGTCACTCCTGCGGGCAGCAGGCTTTTGCCCGCCATCAGCGCCTTGACCGCCCCGGCATCCAGCCGCACCTGACCGCGCGGTTTCATCGCATTGATCCAGCGTTTGCGCGCCGCCTGCGGATCGCCATGGGCCACGAACCAGGTTCGGGACGCCCCTTCGGCCAGCGCCTTGAGGGGCCGCAGGGCGGACCCCTCCATGATCGCCATCGCGCAGCCCCCCGCCACAGCGGTCTTGGCGGCCAGCAGCTTGGTCTTCATCCCGCCCTTTGACATGCCAGAGATCGGATCACCGGCCATCGCCTCTATCTCTGGCGTGATCTTTTCAACCAGATCAAAGCGTTGCGCGGCAGGGTCTTCTTTCGGATTGGCCGAATAGAACCCATCTACATCCGACAGCAGGATCAACTGATCCGCCCCGACCGTCACCGCGATCTGGGCTGCCAGCCGGTCGTTGTCGCCAAAACGGATCTCATCCGTCGCCACGGTGTCATTTTCGTTGACGATCGGCACGACGCCCAGACCCAGCAAGGTTTCCATCGTCGCGCGGCTGTTCAGATAGCGCCGCCGGTCCTCGGTATCTTCCAGCGTCACCAGAACCTGCGCCGTGGTGATGCCATGGGGGGCCAGCACCTCCTCATAGGCGCGTGCAAGGCGGATCTGCCCCACGGCCGCCGCCGCTTGCGATTGTTCCAGCGTCAGCGCGCCATCCCCCAGCGCCAGAACCTTGCGGCCCAGTGCGATGGAGCCCGACGACACCAGCACCACATCGGTGCCCCGCAGCTTGGCTTCTGCCACATCCAGCGCCAGCGCAGAAAGCCAGCCCTGCCGCAACCCGCTGACACGATCCACCAGCAAGGCAGAGCCAATCTTGATCACCAGCCGCTTTGCCGCCCGCACTTCGGGCGCGACAAGGGGCATCATGGCCGCCATGGCGCAATCTCCTCGGGCTTGGCATTGCCCTTTTCGATCTCGGCGATCAGTACGCGAAGAACGTCCTGCAACCCCTTGCCTGCGACGCCGGAAATCACATGCACCGGCCCACCGGATGCCTTTTCCAAGGCGCGGCGGCGGTCGCTGATCTGTTTGCTGTCCATCGCATCGATCTTGTTCAACGCCACGATCCGGGGCTTGTCGCCCAGCACTTCGGAATAGGCCTCCAGTTCTGTCACGATGGTGCGGTAATCCTTGGTGATGGTAGAGGAGGTGCCATCAAGCAGATGCAGCAGCACCTTGCAGCGTTCGACATGGGCCAGGAACTGGATGCCCAGGCCGCGCCCCTCGCTTGCGCCTTCGATCAGGCCGGGGATGTCGGCCATGACAAATTCCTTGCCGTCGATCCCGACAACGCCAAGGTTGGGCACCAGGGTCGTAAACGGGTAATCGGCAATCTTGGGCCGGGCATTCGACACGGCAGCAAGGAAGGTCGATTTCCCGGCATTCGGCAGGCCCAGCAAACCGGCATCGGCGATCAGCTTGAGCCGCAGCCAGATGGTGCGTTCCACCCCTTCCTGCCCGGGGTTGGCCCGCGCCGGGGCCCGGTTGGTCGAGGATTTGAATTGCAGGTTGCCCCAGCCGCCATTGCCGCCCACCGCCAGCCGCACGCGCTGGCCGGGTTCGGTCAGATCGGCCAGAACGGTTTCTTCATCCTCATCCAGAATCTCGGTTCCCAAGGGCACCTTCAGCACGATGTCATCGCCCGATTTGCCGGTTTTCTGGTTGCCCATGCCGGGCTGGCCGGATTTGGCAAAGAAATGCTGTTGATACCGATAGTCGATCAGGGTGTTCAGCCCCTCGACCGCCTCGGCCCAGACAGAACCGCCATGGCCACCGTCACCACCATCCGGCCCGCCGAATTCGATGAACTTCTCGCGCCGGAAAGAAACGCAGCCCGCACCACCGCCGCCCGAGCGGATATAGACTTTGGCAAGGTCAAGGAACTTCATGGCTGCGGCTTTCGGCTTAAGGATAAGGGAGTGCGATACACACAAAGCCCGCCCACCTCAAGCGAGGCGGCGGGTCAGAGCGGCTTAGGTCGGTCGTCCAGACGCAATTCCAGGAAGGTCAGGTCCAGCCAGCGGCCAAACTTTTGCCCGACCTGTCGCATGGTATGGCCATTGGCAAAGCCAAGGCTTTCATGCAGCGCAATCGACGGGTGGTTTTCCGCCTCGATGGCCGCCACCATCACATGCAGGCCCGCCATCCGGGCCTGCGCGATCAGCGTGGTCATCAGGGCGCGGGCAAGGCCCCTGCCCCGAAACGCACCTGCAACATAGACCGAATGTTCCACCGTCAGCCGATAGCCGTCGAACGCCCGCCACGGGCCATAGCTGGCATAACCGGCCACCTGCCCGTCAACCTCGGCCACCAGAACCGGAAAGCCGCCCGCAGCCCGTGCCGCCATCCAGTCAACCCGGTTGGCAGCATCGACCGCAATCTCGTTCCAGATCGCAGTCGTGTTCGCCACCGCGTCATTATAGATCGCGGCGATGCCTTCGGCATCATCGGGCGTGGCGTCACGGATCATCGGATCACATCAGCTTTCGCACATAAGTCCATGTCGAAACGCGGGAATTCCGGGCGACCGAAAAGGTTTCGGCATCCCCCAGATATTCAAATCCGGCATTGGTCAGCACGCGGGCAGAGCCGGGGTTGTCCTGAAACACCTCGGCAAAGATGGTGCGGTCGCCCAAAGGGTTCGCCGCCACCAGCGCTCGAACCGCTTCGGAGGCGATGCCAGTGTTCCACAGCGCAGGGGCCACCCAATAGCCGATTTCCGATTGACCACGGGTTTTCTGACCCTGCTCCATCGGTTTCAGGCTGATGATGCCCAGCACCTCGCCCAAGCCGGTTGCGGTGCCGTCCATTACCCAGATCTTTTCGCCCGTGCCCGCCATCGCACGGGTGATAAACGCCTCCATCGCGCCCGGCGGCAAGGGGTGCGGGATCGAGCGCGTCGCCTCTGCCACACGGCGGTCGCCGGCATACATCGCGCACAGTCCGGCATCGGACTTGCGCACAGGGCGCAGCAGGAACCGGCCCGCGGCAATTTCGGCTGGCCTGGTGGCGGCAATCATATCAAGTGTCACGGCTTCCCTCCTGTCGAAGCGCATGGCCGGGCGAACCCGGCGTCCTCTCTCCCACTCTCTTCCCGGTCCTGAGGCTCCTCTCCTCAAGATGGTCCTGTCCGGCATCCTGCCAAGAACCCTTGGCGGAAACGTGACGGGAATCGGGGCGAAAACGAGAAGGGGGACCGGCCTTTCGGCCGATCCCCCGATGTTTCGTCCGAAACGGGTTTCCGGCTTACTCGGCTGCCTCTGCAACGGGGAGGACCGAAATGAAGGTGCGGCCTTTCAGCCCCTTCTTGAAGGTTACCTTGCCCTCGACGGTGGCGAAGATGGTATGGTCAGTGCCCATGCCAACGCCCTCACCCGGGAACCAGGTGGTGCCGCGCTGGCGGCAGATGATGTTGCCGGGGGCCGCAGCCTGACCGCCGTACAGCTTGACGCCCAGACGACGGCCAGCCGAGTCACGACCGTTGCGCGAGGAGCCGCCTGCTTTTTTGTGTGCCATGGTAAGGTCTCCTTACTTCGCGGTTTCGTGGGCCGCGCGGCGCGCATCGGCGGTGCCGGTCGCAACCTTGACGCCCGACTTGTCGGCGCCGGTGGCCAGAACCTCGGTCACGCGAACCAGCGTCAGGTGCTGACGGTGGCCCTTGGTGCGCTGCGACGAGTGCTTGCGGCGACGCTTGACGAAGTGAATCGTCTTTTCGCCCTTGATCTGGTCGATCACTTCGGCCTGCACGGCAGCGCCCGCCACGGTGGGCAGGCCAATGGTCGTGCCGACCATCAGAATTTCGTTGAACTGGATCTTGTCACCAGCAACAGCGTCCAGCTTTTCAACGCGCAGCACGTCACCCGCCTGCACCTTGTATTGCTTTCCGCCGGTCTTAAGGACCGCAAACATGGGTCTTCCTTCCTTGTCAGCCGCGTCCTTTGGCCCCGTTTCCGGCGTTTCGGGGGCCAACGGCCCCGCCTTCGAACAGCGCGCCCCGTTCGGGACGATGTAAATAAGAATACCCGGACAGACTCAGAGGTCTGGCCGGGTTGCGCGCTTTTGAAGGATCGTGCGTCGGGTGTCAAGCCTTTGCGCCAGCGCAGATGGCCGCTAGGCTGGGCGCAAGACGAGGTGCCCATGCGTGACGACAGATCCCCGACAGACACTCTGCCCGGCGTTGTCGTGCGACAGGCAAGGCGCGCCCGCATGCACGGGATCGTGCCGGTCATGCCCTCTCTGATCCGGGTTCGGCGGGGAAGCAAGGAAGTCATCTCGCCGCTGGCCGGCCTGACCATCGCCGAGGGGCAATTCGTGCTGCTGCCAGAGGCATTGCCGATGACGATCTGCAATATTCCAGACTCGGGCGGGCAGTATGAGGCGATGGTCCTGCCCCTGCCCCGCGCCGCAGCCGAGCGCGCGCTTGCCCGGCTGCCTGCCGTTCAACGCCCCGCCACAAGGGGGCCGCAACCTGTCGTGCTGCCGCCAGAGGGCGAGGCGCTGTTTTCGGCCTTCTTTGCCCCCTCGCCCTTTGCCGCCCTGCCCGCAGACGTGCTGGCGCTGAAGCTGGAAGAGATGGCCCTGTGGCTGGCCCTGTCCGGGGGCGTGCTGGTGGCCGAAGGGCTGCCCCGTATGGCCGACCGGCTGCGCGTA
>CALRKX020000140.1:0-6396 GCA_943368305.1 Erythrobacter sanguineus | reverse complement strand
GATCAGGGCGGGTTGCTGTTGCGCTTTGCCGGGCCAAGGCTGGCCTCGGTTGACCCGGTGACGACGGGCGATGATCCGCTGTTGCCGGTGCAGTTGCGCGAAGGGGGCCGCGCGGTCGGGGGTGCCATGAGTTGGGATCAGCCGCGCACCCTGGCACCCTTTGCCGAAGGCTCGCCCTTCCACGGGCTGGCTGTGCCCGCCGATCTGGCGGTGACGCAGCAGGTTCTGGCACAACCCGGCCCCGATCTGGCCGACCATACGATTGCCGAACTGACCGACGGCACGCCTTTGGTGACCCGCAAGGCGCTGGGTCAGGGACAGGTGGTGCTGTTCCATGTGACCGCCAATGCCGACTGGTCGAACCTGCCCCTGTCGGGCCTGTTCGTGCAGATGCTGGAGCGGTTGGCGGTTTCGACCCGCGCTCAGGCGGTTTCGGGTGGGCCGGACCTTGCCGGGCTGACCTGGGCACCCGAAAAAATGCTGGACGGCTACGGCCAGCCCGCCGATGCAGGCCAGATGGCCGGGATCAAGGGCGAGGCGCTGGCCGCCGCCCTGACATCCGGCCCCGATGCCAATGTGCCCCCCGGCCTTTACCGGAATGAGGACCGCCTGATCGCCGTGAATGCCCTGCCCGCCGATGCCAGTCTGACCGCCGCCACCTGGCCCGCCGGAACCACTCTGGAGGGTCTGGATGCGCCGCACGCCCGCGCCTTGGGCGGCTGGCTGATGGCGCTGGCGCTGGCGCTGTTGTCGGTCGATGTGGTCGCCGCGCTTGCCCTGTCGGGCCGCCTGCCGCGCCTTGGCCGCGCGGCAGCGGTACTTTTGATGCTGGCGCTGATGCCGATGCCGCAAGCCCGCGCGCAAACCGCACCCGACCCCGCCGCCGATGCCCGCGCGATCGAGGCGACGCGCGGCATCGTGCTGGCCCATGTGCTGACTGGCAACAGCCAGGTCGATGACATTGCCGATGCGGGCCTGCGGGGTCTGGGTGACCAGTTGTGGCTGCGCACCTCTGTCGAGCCAGAACCGCCGATGGGCGTTGATCTGGAGAAGGACGACCTGTCGTTCTACCCCTTCCTCTACTGGCCCGTCACCGCCGACCAGCCGCTGCCGTCTCCTGCCGCCTATGCCCGGCTGAACCGCTTCCTGCACACCGGCGGCATGATCCTGTTCGACACCCGCGACGGCGACATCGCGGGCTTTGGCGGCAGCGCCACGCCAGAGGCGCAGGCATTGCAAACCATCGCGGCGGGGCTGGATATTCCTCCGCTGGAGCCTTTGCCGAAAGACCACGTCCTGACCCGCACCTTCTATTTGCTGCAAGATTTTCCCGGCCGCTTCAACACGCCCGACCTGTGGGTCGAAGCCGCCCCCCCCGATGCCGAACAGGCCGAGGGGATGCCGTTTCGCAACCTGAATGACGGGGTGACGCCGGTGATCATCGGCAGCAACGACTGGGCGGGCGCCTGGGCTGTGAACGGCGACGGCAGCCCGATGTTCCCGGTGGGGCGCGGCCAGGCCGGAGTGGACCAGCGCGAGATTGCCTATCGCTTCGGCGTCAACGTCATCATGCATGTGCTGACCGGCAACTATAAATCCGATCAGGTCCATGTGCCCGCCCTTTTGGAAAGGTTGGGGCAATGAGCCGGACCCTGGTATTCGACCCGCTGGTGCCCTTGGCGCTGATCTGGGTGCTGGTGGGGGTGGCCATGCTTCTGGTGGCCTTTGGTGCGTTCCGGGGGTTGAAGGGCTGGTCTCTGCGCGGGCTGGCGGTGGGGGTTCTGGGCCTTGCTCTGCTGAACCCCACCTTGCAGGACGAATTGCGCAAGCCGCTGAACGACATCGTGCTGCTGGTGGTCGATGAAAGCGCCTCGCAAAAGCTGGGTGACCGCGCGGCACAGTCGGCAAAGGCGGTGGCCGATGTGCAGGCGGCTGTCGAGGCGATTGGCAACACCGATCTGCGGATCGTGCGCTTTGGTGACGGTCCAGAGGATGCCGGCACCCTTGCCATGACCGCGCTGGCCGACGCCATCGCCAACGAACCCCGCGCCCGGATTGCCGGGGCCATTCTGCTGACTGACGGGCGGGTGCATGACCTTGGACTGGCCCCTGCCCTACCCGCACCGCTGCATGTTCTGCTGACCGGGCGCACCACCGACTGGGACCGCAGGCTGGTAATCGAAAACGCTCCGGCCTTTGCCATTCTGGGCGAAGAATTCAAGCTGAAGCTGCGGATCGACGATCAGGGTGCGGTCCCTGCCAGCCTTGGCCCCGATGTCGAACTGACCATCGCGGTCGATGCCGAAGACCCGGTTACCTTTACCGTTCCGGTCAACGAGGATCTGGAACTGCCCGTCACCTTGCCTCATGCGGGCCAGAACGTGCTGCAATTTTCGGTCGCCCCCGTTGAGGGTGAGTTGACCGACCGCAACAATGCCGCCGCCGTGCAGATCAACGGCGTGCGCGACCGGCTGCGCGTGCTGCTGGTGTCGGGCGAACCCCATGCAGGCGAACGGGTCTGGCGCAACCTGCTGAAATCCGACCCCTCGGTTGACCTTGTGCATTTCACCATTCTGCGGCCGCCCGAAAAGCAAGATGGCGTGCCGGTTGAAGAACTGTCGCTGATCGCCTTTCCCACGCGCGAATTGTTCGTGGAAAAGATCAAGGATTTCGATCTGATCATCTTTGACCGTTATCGGATGCGGGGCATCCTGCCACCGGAATACATTGAAAACGTGGTCAATTATGTGCGCGAAGGCGGCACGGTTCTGGTGGCCGCCGGGCCGGAGTTCGGGCAGGTCGACAGCCTGTGGCGCTCCCCCTTGGCACAGATCTTGCCGGTGGAACCCACATCGCAGGTGATCGAGGGCGGCTATCGCCCGGAGCTGACCGATGTGGGCCGCCGCCATCCGGTGACCGAGGGGCTGGAGGCGCTGGCCCCCGCCGGTGGCTGGGGCCGCTGGTTCCGGCTGATCGAGGTTGTCCAGCGTTCAGGTCAGGTGCTGATGTCAGGGCCGCAAGGCAAGCCGCTCTTGGTGCTGGACCGGGTGGATCAGGGCCGCATCGCGGTTCTGGCGTCGGATCAGGCCTGGCTTTGGGGGCGCGGGTATGAAGGCGGCGGGCCGCAACTGGAACTGTTGCGGCGCCTTGCGCACTGGATGCTGAAAGAACCGGAACTGGAGGAGGAATCGCTATCCGCCAGTGCCAAGGGCGATGTGCTGACCATCACGCGCCGCACACTCAAGGCCGAACCGCCCGGCGATGTGACGATCATCGCGCCCGATGGCAGCAAGACCGCCCTGCCCCTGCCGCAGAAATCGCCCGGCCATTTTGAGGCGACATGGCAGGCCCCTGGGCTGGGCCTGTTCCGGCTGGAACAGGGCGATCTGGTGCGGGTGATTGCCGTAGGTCCACCCGCGCCGCGTGAATTTGTCGAAACGCTGGCCGATGCCGGGGCCCTTGCCCCGGTGATGGCCCCGATGCAGGGCGGCGTCCTGCGGGCCGAGGATGGCGCACCGACCCTGCGCACCGTGCGCGAAGGGCGCCCGGCGGCGGGGCGCGGCTGGCTTGGGCTTACCCCGCGCGGGGCCTATCAGACCGAGGATCTGCGGGTGTCACCGCTGGCGCCGGGGTGGCGGGATCTGCTGCTGGCTGCGGGGTTGGCACTGGCCGCCTGGCTGGTGGAAGGGCGCAGGCGGCGGGCCTAAAGCGGCAGAAACCACAGGGCAAGAAACGGCGCAGCGCCCGCCCGCATCCGGTGCCCGATGCCGGGCGGGTTGTAGATCGCGCCTTGCTGGCCGGGATCGGTCCACTCCATATCCTCGTTCCACCATTCCCCCGGCGACAGGGCCAGATACACTTCCTCTGGCGGGTGGGAATGCAGCGGATATTCGGTATCGGGTGCCATGACGGTCGCGCCGATCCACAGATCGCTCCGCCGTTCATACCCCTGTTGCCCGACCAGCCCGCCATTGGCATTGCGCAAGGCAAAATCGGCAGATCCGCCCGGCCGCGTGCTGGGAACCCAGACCACCCTGTCGGCAAGTGCCGCAAAGGCTGCCGCCAGCCGGGCCCGCGGACCCTGTGCCGCCGCCGCAAGAGCCGGAGCCAACCACTCACAGGCGGGCGTGCGCTGCGGCGGGGCAGAGGACACCTCTCCCTGATGCGCCTGCCATAAGGCGATGCAGCGCTCTGCCGCAAGGGCGGCGGGGCCGGTGGCCGCAGCGCGCAGGGCAAGGCCCGCCTCGGCCAGAAAGGTGGCCATCTCATCTGATCGGCTCATTCCAAAGGCCCCTTTTGCAACATGATCTCTCGCGATTGCGAGGCGAATTCACGCCGCACGATCACCCCCGACACCGCCAGCGTCGTCGCGATCAGCGCCCAGGGGCCGATCAGCGCGCCCAAGGCCCCAAGGGCAAAATAGATCGACCGCATTCCCCGGTTGAAATTGCGCGCGGCGTGGATGTTGACCTCTGCCGCCTGCCCGGCCCGAAATCCTGCCATCGGATCGGCCTGATCATTTGGCACCGCCGCCATCAGAATTGCGCAATAGCCGAACAACCGGTGCGACCAGATGAATTTAAGCAACGCATTGGCCAGAAACCCCAGCATCGGCAGGATGCGCAACTGAAACTCCAGCGCGGTGGCGGTCTGCGTCAGATCATGCGTCAGCCCCAGCAATGGCCCCGGATTGCCGATCAGTGCCACCCCGCCGCCAATGGCGATCATCGAGGCCGAGGCAAAGAAAGCCGTGCCTTGCCGCAGGTTGTCGATGATGCTGGCATCAAAGATGCGGGGCTGGCGGGTAATGAACTGCTGCATCCACTCGCGACGATAGCGTTCAACGATCAGGCTGACCGAAGGGTGACCGGCGCGCGGATGTTCGATCCACCAGCCCACGCCCAGCCACACCGCCAGCAACAGACCAAAGGCCAGAATGTCGAACAGGCCGAACGGCCCGATATGCATCAACGCTGTCATGGCCACAGTCTAAAACGCCACGCCCCCGGATGGAAAGCGCCAGTTGGGCTTGCTTTTTGTCATAATTGGTTATAATTTCTTACCAACGGAGGAAAAGTCATGGATATGCCGCAGCCTTCCCTTACCGTGTTGTCACGCCGCGATCAGATCGTGGCAGGCCTGCGCGCGCTGTTGCCCGGCGATGCCGTCATCGACGATCCGTCCGAGACGCGGGCCTATGAATGCGATGCGCTGGCGGCCTATCGCTGCGCGCCGTTGGCCGTGGTTTTGCCCCGCACAACCGGCGAAGTGGCGGCGGCGCTACGGTTTTGCCATGAAAACCGGGTGCCTGTGGTGCCGCGCGGGGCCGGAACCTCGCTGTCGGGCGGGTCGATGCCGACGGCGGATGCCGTGGTGCTGGGCGTGGCGCGGATGACGGCTGTGCTGGAGACCGATTTCGACAACCGCTTCATCCGCGTGCAATCGGGGCGCACCAACCTGTCGGTCACCGGCGCGGTCGAGGCCGAGGGCTTCTTTTACGCGCCCGACCCCTCCAGCCAGTTGGCCTGCGCGATTGCGGGCAATGTGGCGATGAATTCGGGCGGGGCGCATTGCCTGAAATACGGGGTGACGACCAACAACCTGCTGGGCGTGACGCTGGTCACGATGGAGGGCACGGTGGTGGAATTGGGCGGGCCATGGGCGGAAACGGCGGGCATCGACCTGTTGGGCGTGGTCTGCGGGTCCGAAGGCCAGTTGGGCGTGGTGACAGAGGCCACCCTGCGCATCCTGCCCAAACCCGAAGGGGCGCGGCCGGTTCTGGTCGGTTTTGCCTCGAACGAGGTGGCGGGGGCTTGCGTGTCAGACATCATCAAGGCGGGCATCCTGCCCGTCGCCATCGAATTCATGGACCGCCCCTGCATCCGCGCTTGCGAGGCCTTTGCCAAGGCAGGTTACCCGGATTGCGAGGCGCTCTTGATCATCGAGGTTGAGGGGTCTGACGCCGAAATTGCCGAGCAGCTTGGCCGCATCAAGGCCATCGCCCTGTCACATGACCCGGTGGAGTTTCGCGAGGCGGCGGATGAAGAGCAGGCCCGCCGCATCTGGCTGGGCCGCAAATCGGCCTTTGGCGCGATGGGGCAGATCAACGATTACATGTGTCTGGACGGGACGATTCCTGTCTCGGCGCTGCCTGCCGTGCTGCGGCGCATTGGCGAATTGAGCCGGGAATACGGGCTGGAGGTCGGCAATGTCTTTCATGCCGGGGATGGCAACATGCACCCGCTGATCCTGTACAACGCCAACACCCCCGGCCAGCTGGAAACCTGCGAGGCGCTGGGGGCCGAGATCTTGAAGCTGTGCGTCGAGGTCGGCGGTTGCCTGACCGGTGAGCATGGCGTGGGCATCGAAAAGCGCGATCTGATGGCGGTGCAATAT
>CALRKX020000139.1:0-6410 GCA_943368305.1 Erythrobacter sanguineus | reverse complement strand
CATAGACCACGCCGCGCAGGGGCACCCCGTCTTGCACATAGGCAATGTTCACGGTGAAATCGCCGCGCCGCTGCACGAATTCCTTTGTGCCATCCAGCGGATCGACAATCAGGAAGGTGCTGGCGGTCAGGGCATGGCTGGCGGCCTGTTCTTCGGTGATCAGCGTCACCTCCGGGAAGGCCACGCGCAAACCGGCCGAGATCAGCGCATCCGCCGCCTCGTCCGCCTCGGTCACCGGGCTTTGGTCACCTTTGACCTTCACCGCGAAATCCGGCCCGTCATAGACCTGCATGATCCGGGCGCCTGCCTCCAGCGCCAGGCGACGAAGAATGGGAATCAGCCGGTCGAAATCCATGAACACTCCCTGCGCGGCCCATGCGCGCATCGTTGATTAACCTGATTTCTGCCCTTATCATGCGCCATCAAGGGAACAGCAAGATTTCCCGGCGAATATGGGGCCATCCCCATGAGGAAGCGCAGATGTTCCGGCCCGAGGCAAAGGTTACCCCCTTTCACAGCGCGGTTGCGCTGAGTGAGCTGATTTTTCACGCCACGGTGCGGCGTATCCGGAAATCACATGGCAATGCGATCATCGGGCTGTTGATGGCGATTTCACAATCGGTCGTCGGCATCGCCATCATGCTGCTGCTCTACAACCTCATGGGCACCAACAATGCCCCGGTGCGCGGTGACCGCATGATGTACATCATGTCGGGCATTTTCAGCTATATGACCCATTCGCGTGCCATCAAGGCGGTTTCGGCGGCCGAGGGGCCGACCTCGGCGATGATGAAACACGGCCCGATGAACACCATCGTCTCTATCAGCGCCTCGGCGCTGAGTGCGCTTTACATGCAGACGCTGTCGGCGGCGGTCATCATGTACGGCTATCATGTGCTGTGGCACCCGATCACCGTGGATGAGCCGGTGGGCGTGCTGATGATGTATCTGCTGGCCTGGCTGTCGGGCTGCGCCATCGGGCTGGTGTTCAAGGCGCTGGTGCCTTGGGCGCCAGACTTCTTTGGCGTGCTGACCATGGCCTATACACGGGCCGACATGGTCTTTTCGGGCAAACTGTTTCTGGCGAACGTGACCCCCATGCACATTCTGGTGTTTTTCATCTGGAACCCGCTGTTCCACATCATTGACCAGATCCGCGGCTTCATGTTCCTGAATTACACCCCGCACTACAGTTCGATCCAGTATCCGGTCGTGGTGACCGTGGTTCTGCTGTTCGTCGGGCTCTTGGGCGAACGCTTCACCTCGCGCCACGTTTCGGCAAGTTGGAACGCCCGGCGCTAGCGCCTAGGCGGCAATTGCGGGTTTGACCGCACTGTTGTGTCGGATTCATCACATCTTGGCCCCTGCCGCCGCTTGCAGGCCCAAATCGGCCCCCCTATATACGCCCAGAAGCCGGATGGAGGGCCACCTCCTCCGGGTCTCACATGGGATCGGGACGGGATGCCTTAGCGGGTTTCGCCCCCACATATCGCCGAAGGAAAGGGACCACACATGGCCAAAGTCATTGGTATTGACCTCGGGACCACGAACTCCTGCGTCGCCATCATGGACGGCTCGCAGCCCCGGGTCATCGAAAACTCTGAAGGCGCACGCACCACGCCTTCGATCGTCGGTTTCACCGAAAACGAACGCCTGGTTGGACAGGCCGCAAAACGGCAGGCTGTCACCAACGCCTCGAACACCGTCTTTGCGGTGAAACGCCTGATCGGCCGCCGCATCGGCGATGCCGAGGTGGAAAAGGACAAGAAGCTTGTTCCCTACTCCATCGTCGATGGCGGCAATGGTGACGCCTGGGTTCAGGTGCGTGGCGAAAAGTATTCGCCGTCGCAAGTGTCGGCCTTCATCCTGCAAAAGATGAAGGAAACGGCCGAATCGTATCTGGGTGAAACCGTGACCCAGGCCGTCATCACCGTGCCCGCCTATTTCAACGACGCCCAGCGTCAGGCCACCAAGGACGCAGGCAAGATTGCCGGCCTCGAGGTGCTGCGCATCATCAACGAACCGACCGCAGCCGCGCTGGCCTATGGCCTCGACAAGAAAGAATCGCGCACCATCGCGGTTTATGACCTTGGCGGCGGCACCTTCGACATCACGGTTCTGGAAATTGACGACGGCCTGTTCGAAGTGAAATCCACCAACGGGGATACGTTCCTGGGTGGTGAAGACTTTGACATGCGCATCGTGAATTATCTGGCCGATGAGTTCAAAAAGGAACACGGCGTTGACCTGACGCTGGACAAGATGGCCCTTCAGCGCCTGAAAGAAGCAGCGGAAAAGGCCAAGATCGAGCTGTCCTCGGCCAGCCAGACCGAAATCAACCAGCCGTTCATCTCGATGGACCGCAACACCGGGCAACCGCTGCACCTGGTGGTCAAACTGACGCGCGCCAAGCTGGAATCGCTGGTCGATGACCTGATCAAGAAGTCGATCAAGCCTTGCCAAGCCGCGATCAAGGACGCTGGCATCTCGATTTCCGACATTGACGAAGTCGTTCTGGTCGGCGGGATGACCCGTATGCCCCGCGTGATCGAGGAAGTGACCAAGTTCTTCGGGAAAGAACCCCACAAGGGCGTGAACCCCGATGAAGTGGTTGCCGCCGGTGCCGCCATTCAGGCCGGCGTTCTGCAGGGTGACGTGAAAGACGTCGTGCTGCTGGACGTGACCCCGCTTTCCCTGGGCATCGAAACCCTGGGTGGCGTGTTCACCCGTCTGATCGACCGCAACACCACGATCCCGACCAAGAAGAGCCAGATCTTCTCGACCGCCGAAGACAACCAGAACGCCGTGACGATCCGGGTGTTTCAGGGCGAGCGTGAAATGGCGGCCGACAACAAGATGCTGGGCCAGTTCAACCTGGAACAGATTCCGCCCGCCCCACGTGGCGTGCCCCAGATCGAGGTGACCTTCGACATCGACGCCAACGGCATCGTGTCGGTGAAAGCCAAGGACAAGGGCACCAACAAGGAACAGGCCATCACCATCCAGGCCTCGGGCGGTCTGTCGGATGAGGACATCGAGAAGATGGTCCGCGACGCCGAGGCAAACGCCGAATCCGACAAGGCCCGCAAGGAACTGGTCGAAGCCAAGAACCAGGGCGAAAGCCTGCTGCACTCGACCAGAAAATCGCTGGCCGAACATTCCGACAAGGTCGATCCTTCGACCGTGGAATCGATCGAACTGGCGATGGGTCCGCTGGAAGAAGCCCTGAAAACCGAAGATGCGGGCAAGATCAAGGGCGGCATCCAGAACCTGACCGAAGCGGCGATGCGCTTGGGCGAGGCGATCTACAAGGCGCAGGCCGATGCGTCCGGTGGCGATGAGGCCGGTCCGCGCGACGTGGATGACGACATCATCGACGCCGACTTCGAAGACATGGGCAACAACAAGCGGAAGTAAACCGCTTGGGAACCAGCAAAGGGCGGCCCAAGCGGCCGCCCTCAGCGTTCCCCTCATTGGGGTTTTGCCATGGCAAAGCGTGATTACTACGATGTTCTTGGGGTGGCTCGCGGCGCATCGGCCGACGAGATCAAGAAGGCTTACCGCCAAAAGGCGAAAGAGCTGCACCCTGACCGCAATCAGGAAGATCCGAACGCCGAGGCCCAGTTCAAGGATGTGAACGAGGCCTATGAGGTTCTGAAAGACGATCAGAAAAAGGCTGCCTATGACCGCTTTGGCCATGGTGCCTTTGAAAATGGCATGGGGGGCGGGGGGGCGCGGGGCGGCTTTGCCCAAGGCGATTTCGCCTCTGCCTTCTCGGATGTGTTCGAGGATCTGTTCGGCGATTTCATGGGTGGCCGTGGCGGGGCTGGCGGCGGCGGTCGTGCCCGTGCGCAACGCGGGTCTGACCTGCGCTATAACCTGCGCGTGACGCTGGAAGAGGCGTTCAAGGGTGTTCAGAAAACCATCAACGTGCCAACCTCGGTCGCCTGCGATGTCTGCAAGGGCACCGGGGCCGAGGGCGGGGCGGAGCCCGTCACCTGCCCGACCTGTTCCGGCATGGGCAAGGTGCGGGCACAGCAGGGTTTTTTCACCGTCGAACGCACCTGCCCTACCTGCAACGGGGCCGGCCAGATCGTCAAGAACCCCTGCAAGAACTGCGCAGGCCATGGCCGGATTGAAAAGGATCGCTCTCTCTCGGTCAATATCCCGGCTGGGGTGGAAACCGGCACCCGCATCCGTCTGGCGGGTGAGGGCGAGGCCGGTTTGCGCGGCGGCCCCACCGGCGACCTGTACATCTTCATCGAGGTCAAGGATCACCCGATCTTCCAGCGCGACGGCGTGAATCTCTATTGCCGCGTCCCTGTCAGCTTCGCCACAGCAGCGCTGGGTGGCGAGGTCGAGGTGCCCACGATCGACGGCGGCATGAGCCGGGTCAAGGTGCCTGCGGGCAGCCAGACCGGCAAGCAGATGCGCCTGCGCGCCAAGGGCATGCCCGCCCTGCGCGGCGGTGGCTCCGGCGACATGCTGATCGAAATGTCGGTGGAAACGCCGGTGAACCTGACCGCGCGGCAGAAGGAATTGCTGCGAGAGTTCGAGCAGTTGTCGGAAGAGAACAACCCCGAAGGAAAGACCTTCTTTTCCAAGGTCAAAGGTTTCTGGGACGGGATGAAGGGCAGTTAACCCTTTCTTCACCATGTGATCGCAGGTTGAAGCCATGGCAAACCATGGCTTCAATGATTCCGGGCGTTCGTTGTTTGACATGCCCGGCGACGCGGACGAGGCAGAGTCTTCTGCCCTGCCCCGCAAGCTGCCCAGCTATATTGCCGATCACCGTAAACGATTGCGCAGCCGCTTCATGGAAGGCGGGCCCGCGGCCATACCCGACTACGAAATGCTGGAACTGGTCTTATTCCGCGCCATCCCGCGCCAGGATGTGAAACCTCTGGCCCGGCGGCTGCTGGACACGTTCGGCGATTTCAACCGGGTGATCTCGGCCTCTCCGGCCCGTCTGAGCATGGTCAATGGTGTGGGCGACGCCGTTGTGCAAGAGTTGAAGATCGTCGAGGCCGCCGCCCAGCGCCTGATGCGGGCCAAGGTGATCAATCGCCCCGTGCTGTCATCATGGGACGCGCTACTTGATTACTGCCACACCGCCATGGCCCACCGGGATACCGAGCAGTTCCGCATCCTGTATCTTGACCGCAAGAATGTGCTGATCGCCGATGAAGAACAGGCGAAGGGCACCGTCGATCATGTGCCCGTCTACCCGCGAGAGGTGGTGAAACGCGCGCTGGAGGTGAACGCCAGTGCCCTGATCATGGTGCATAATCACCCCTCAGGCGACCCGACACCAAGCGAGGCGGACATCAGCATGACGATTCAGGTTCAGGATGCCGCGCAGGTGCTGGGCATCACCCTGCACGACCACCTGATCATAGGCAAAAGCCGAGAGGTCAGTTTTCGCGCGGCTGGCTATCTGTAACGAAGGCCGGGCGCACCCACAGCTCGACCCGCCGGTTCAACCGCCGACCGGCGGCGGTTTCGTCGCAGGCCATCGGCATCGCCTCGCCAAAAGCTTCGATCCGGGGCAACTGATCTGCCGTCAGCCCCGGTGCCGCATCTTTCAACTCCAGCAGAACCTGCACCGCCCGGTCCCGCGACAGCTCCAGATTGGCCTTGGCGGCCCCTGTGCCGTCGGAAAACCCGGCCAGCATCAGTGCCTGCCCCTTGAGAGCGCCAGCCTCCAGCAGCTGCGCCAGGTCTTTCAGGTTGTCCTGGCTGTTGCGGTCCAGATCGGACGACCCATCCTGAAACCGGAAGGTAAACGACAGCCGGTCGGCGCCATCCATCAGGTCGACCAGATGCTTCAGATCGTCCAGCGTCGTTTCGGCCCCGGCCCCCTGAATGGCGTTGATGAGGCGCAGGCCGTCTTTGGTCATCGGTGCGCGCTCCATGCCACGGTCGATATAGCCGCCCGCCGCCACAGCGGCTTGGGCGTGCGGCGTCGTCATGAATTCCAGCAGCTCCCGCGCGGCAAGGGGCAGGCGGCGGCGCGGCGTCAGCAGATAGACCGGCAACGTCAGGGGGTAATCTTCGGCCTTGACCGCCAGCGGATCGGGCAGCAGCGGAAAGCCGCAGCTATCCGACAACGGCAGCACCCGTGCCGCCCCTGCACTGGCCCGCCCTGTCACCGCCAGCGCCCAGGGGTCGCGCGCCACCGCCTCGGCCAGACTGGCCAAGTCAGGATGCGTCACCGTCGCTGCAATCTTGCGCCCCAGCCGCGCCGACAGGGCTGCGGCCAGATCGCTGTCGGTCATCAGCCCATGCAGCACCAGAGGCATGTCAGGGCCGCCGATCTGGCTCCAGTTGGTGATCTCTCCGGCCAGGGCGCGGGCCAGATCAGGGGTGGAAATGCCTGGCATCGGATTGTCGGGGGCCACGATCGGGAT
>CALRKX020000138.1:0-6429 GCA_943368305.1 Erythrobacter sanguineus | reverse complement strand
TGTACATCGCCGGGTTGGTGAACATCGGCTCGTCGCCTTCGTTGTGACCAAAGCGGCGATAGCAGAAGATGTCCAGAACCACGTCCTTGCGGAACTTCTGGCGGAACTCGGTCGCGACCTTGGCGGCGTGAACCACGGCCTCCGGGTCATCGCCGTTCACATGGAAGATCGGCGCTTCGACCATCAGGGCGATGTCGGTCGGGTAGGGCGAGGTGCGGCTGAAGTGGGGCGCAGTGGTGAAGCCGATCTGGTTGTTCACCACGATATGAATGCAGCCCCCCGTGCGGTGGCCCTTGATGCCCGACAGTTGCAGGCATTCCGCCACAACGCCTTGCCCGGCAAAGGCCGCATCGCCGTGCAGCAGGATCGGCAGCACCGAAGTGCGGTCGATCTGGTCGCCGAACTGGTCCTGCTTGGCGCGGACTTTCCCCAGAACCACGGGGTTCACCGCCTCCAGATGGCTGGGGTTGGCGGTCAGCGACAGGTGGACGCGGTTGCCGTCGAACTCACGGTCCGAAGATGCACCCAGATGGTATTTCACGTCGCCAGAGCCATCAACATCCTCGGGCTTGTAGCTGCCGCCCTGGAATTCGTTGAAGATGGCGCGATATGGCTTCATCATCACATTGGCCAGCACGTTCAGCCTGCCCCGGTGCGGCATGCCGATGATGATTTCCTTGACGCCCAGGTTTCCGCCGCGCTTGATGATCTGCTCCATCGCCGGGATCAGCGCCTCGGCGCCATCAAGGCCAAAGCGCTTGGTGCCCATGTACTTGACGTGCAGGAACTTTTCGTAGCCCTCGGCCTCGACCAACTTGTTCAGGATCGCCTTCCTGCCTTCGCGGGTAAAGGCGATTTCCTTGCCATAGCCTTCGATGCGTTCCTTCAGCCAGGCGGCCTGCTCGGGGTCGGAAATGTGCATGTATTGCAGGGCAAAGGTGCCGCAATAGGTGCGCTTCACGATCTCGACGATCTGGCGCATCGAGGCATGGGTCAGCCCCAGCACATTGTCGATGAAGATCGGGCGGTCCATGTCGGCTTCGGTAAAGCCGTAAGAGGTGGGGTCCAGTTCCGGGTGGTTGCCCCGGTCGGTCATGCCCAGCGGGTCCAGATCGGCGGCCAGATGGCCCCGGATACGGTACGCGCGGATCAGCATGATGGCGCGGATGCTGTCCAGCACGGCGCGCTGAATCTGATCCTGGCTGACGGCAACGCCCTGATCGGCGGCCTTTTCGGTAATCTTCTTGGCCACCGCCTTGGCATCGACCTTGGCTGCGGGCCATTCGCCGGTCAGGGCGGCGGTCAGGTCATCGGTGGGGGCAGGCGGCCAGTCGGCGCGCGCCCAAGACGGGCCAGCGGCCTGACGGCGGGCGTCGGCGTCACTGTCGCCGATGGCGCGGAAGAACTCGGCCCAGGCGGCATCGACCGAGGCCGGATCGGCGGCATAGCGCGCCTGCAACTGGTCGATGTAATCCGCATTCGCCCCTTGCAGGAAGGAAGAGGCGTGGAATTGCGTGTTGGGGGATTGTTCGGTCATTTTATCACCTCAAGGGGGTTGGGACCGTAGGAATTGGGGCCGGGGGTAGAGTGGCGAGCAAGGAGCGCCAAGAGCGGCAACGACGTCAACATCAGGAAATAGCGCCAGTTCGCACCAATGCCTTTTCCAACGTCTGCAAACTCCGCATCGGTCCAAGCCAGAAAGTTAAGGCCGATTGATGCCAGAGCGAGGATCAGCAGGACAAAGGTGACAGGCACCAATGAAAGCCACCACGCCCCAAGGTTTATGTCATGCAATCGCCGAACCGTGACTGAACCGCCGGGCATAGAGCACAAGACCCAAACGGCGAATGCGGCAGGGATAGACCAGACGAAGTTTGAAGACGGCAGGTCAACTGCATCGTGAGACAGCTTTAGCCCGAACATGTAGACGCTAGGGAAGGCGGTCACGAATGCTGCAATTTCCGGGGCTAGGACCCAAAAAAGTGCAAACCACCAGAACTCCTGGCGAGAGGCCCGCCCGGAGAACTGGAAGGACTTGGCAAAGCAAGTCCTTATGGCCTGCGCCGATCCCATGATCAGCCCTTGATGGCCTTCATCACGGCTTCGCCCAGATGGGCCGGGCTGTCGGCCACGATGATCCCGGCGGCTTTCATCGCCTCGATCTTCGATTCCGCATCGCCCTTGCCGCCGGCCACGATGGCGCCGGCATGGCCCATGCGGCGGCCCTTCGGGGCGGTGCGGCCTGCGATGAAACCGGCGGTCGGCTTCCAGCGGCCGCGCTTTTTCTCATCGGCCAGGAACTGCGCGGCCTCTTCTTCGGCAGACCCGCCGATTTCGCCGATCATGATGATCGACTGGGTTTCAGGGTCGGCCAGGAACATTTCCAGCACGTCAAGGTGTTCGGTGCCCTTGATCGGGTCACCGCCGATGCCCACGGCAGACGACTGGCCAAGGCCAAGGTCAGAGGTCTGCTTCACCGCCTCATAGGTCAGCGTGCCCGAACGCGACACCACACCAACGCTGCCGCGCTTGTGGATGTGGCCCGGCATGATGCCGATCTTGCAGGCGCCGGGGGTGATGACGCCGGGGCAGTTCGGCCCGATCAGGCGGGTGTTCGAATTGATCAGCGCGCGCTTGACCTTCATCATGTCCAGAACCGGAATGCCTTCGGTGATGCACACGACCAGCGGGATTTCGGCGTCAATCGCCTCAAGGATCGAATCCGCGGCAAAGGGCGGCGGAACGTAGATCACCGACGCATTGGCCCCCGTCTTGGCCACCGCGTCATGGACCGAGTCAAAGACCGGCAGGCCGAGGTGTTCGGTGCCGCCCTTGCCGGGGGTGACGCCGCCGACCATCTTGGTGCCATAGGCGATGGCCTGTTCAGAGTGGAAGGTGCCTTGCGAGCCGGTAAAGCCCTGACAGATCACCTTGGTGTTTTCGTTTACAAGGATTGCCATTGTTGGTTCCTATTCCTGCGCGAGCAGCAAGACCGCAGCGCCTTTGTGAAAGTCATATTGGGTGACCGGGACGATATTCAGGGCCGCACCGCGTCCGTGAACAGAGCCGACCCAGATGGTCCCGCTATAGGCCTGCTTTGCGGCCGCAGCCTTCAGATGCAGGTCAGAAGCGATGTCGGCGGCCAGAGCCATGGCCTGCCGGTTTGTCATCTTGTTGTACGAAGCAAAGCAGCCCTGCACCGGATGTCCCTTGCGGCCCAATGCGACAACGACCCGGCGGTTGGCCTTGGTTGTCCACTGATACACGCCCTCGGACCCGACATAATCCCAGCCGTCGGCCTTGAGGTTCCGCAGCCCGGCCACCGGGTCGCCAAAGGCGGCCACGCAGGCATCGAACCCCTGACGCGCCAGCGCCGGATTGTCCGCCGTGTCGGCTGCGACGGGCAAACCCGCCATCAGTAGAGACAAGGCAAGAAGGGGCTGGCGCAGCATGGGCGTTACCCCTTCACTGCCTTGACGATCTTTTGTGCTGCATCCGACAGATTGTCGGCGGCGATCACATTCAGGCCCGAGTTGCGGATGATGTCCTTGCCCAGTTCCACGTTGGTGCCCTCAAGGCGCACAACCAGCGGAACCTTCAGGCCAACCTCTTTCACCGCGGCCAGCACGCCCTCGGCGATGATGTCGCAGCGCATGATGCCGCCGAAGATGTTGACAAGGATGCCTTTGACATTGGGGTCAGAGGTGATGATCTTGAACGCCTCGGTCACCTTTTCCTTGGTGGCGCCACCGCCCACGTCAAGGAAGTTGGCCGGTTCGGCGCCATACAGCTTGATGATGTCCATGGTGGCCATCGCCAGACCGGCGCCGTTGACCATGCAGCCAATCTCGCCATCCAGCGCGACATAGTTCAGGTCGAACTTTTGTGCGGCCAGTTCCTTGGGATCTTCCTCGGTCTCGTCCTTCAGCGCCATAATGTCGGCGTGGCGATAGAGCGCGTTGCCGTCAAAGCCCATCTTGGCATCCAGCAGCTTCAGGCTGCCGTCCTTCAGCACGCAGAAGGGGTTGATCTCCAGCATGTCCATGTCTTTTTCGACGAACAGCTTGTAAAGGTTGCGCACGATGCTGACGCATTGCTTGACCTGACCGCCGGTCAGACCCAGACCGAAGGCAACGCGGCGACCGTGGAAATCCTGAAAGCCGGTGGCCGGGTCGATCGAGAAGGTCAGGATCTTTTCGGGCGTGTCATGCGCCACGTCTTCGATCGACATGCCGCCTTCGGTCGAGGAGACGATGGAAATGCGGCTGGTGACGCGGTCGATCAGCAGGGCAAGGTAGAATTCGCGGTCAATGTCGGAACCGTCTTCGATGTAGATGCGGTTCACCTGCTTGCCAGCCTCGCCGGTCTGGATGGTGACCAGCGTGCGGCCCAGCATCTGGCGGGCGAATTCGGCGGCCTCTTCAACAGAGCGGGCCAGCCGGACGCCGCCCTTTTCCCCGGCTTCGGGTTCCTTGAAATGACCCTTGCCACGGCCACCGGCGTGGATCTGCGCCTTGACGACCCAGAGGGGGCCGTCCAGCTCGCCAGCGGCGGTCTTGGCATCTTCGGCCCGCAGCACGACGCGGCCTGCCGAAACCGGCACGCCATAATCGCGCAAAAGACCCTTGGCCTGATATTCGTGGATGTTCATGGGGTGGTTCCCGTCATGATGAATTTGGGGCGTCATGGCACGATTTGAAGGGACCGCAAAACGCGAAATGCCAACAAATTCGTGAAAAGTGACTTTTGTGATCACACGTTGAAAATGCGTGATCACAAACTTGGAGTGTTAGCGGAAACCCTCGCAGCCTAGTTCAGCCACAGCGCCATCAGCATGGCATCGCCACCGATCAGAGATTCGAAACGGTCCCAGTTTTCGGCACTGACGGTCGGGCCTGCCTGATAATAGGGCATCGCGGCCCAGCCCTGAATCCATCCGGGCACATCGACGGGGCGCGGTTCGGTGAAGATTTTCGCCAGATTGATGCCCGCACCGTCGCCCGACCGCCAATAGGGAGCCAGTTTTTCGCCCTTGAGCAGCGCCTCGCCATCGGTCAGAACCCCTTGCCAGACTGCCCCGGTATCGGGCGGCAGCGTCAGCCCAAGGGCCGAGGTCTGTCTGGCGTTCGGCAGCCACTCGGCCTGATTGTCCGTTTCGGCCGCGACACGGGCCCAGAAGACGCGGTTCTGATCCACCGCCGCCAGCAGATTGTCGCGCGCCGCGGTCATGCGGGCGGCATCGGGTTGCTGGTTCAGCGTGGCCAGCCCAATGGCGATCAGGTCGAAACTGTCCAGCCCGCCGTTCTGGCTGCCAAACAGCATGTCGGGCGGCAGGGGGCCGTGTTCGGTCAGTTTTTCCCGTGTGGCAAGGATGCGGGTGACCGGTTCGGTCGGGTCCTAGGCCAGCACCACTTGCGAGAAGGCCTGCAACCCATGGGCATAGGCGGCCAGCCAGGCCGCATCGGCCACATCGAACCGGATCACCGGGGCGGGGGTGGCGGGGTCGCGCTGGGTCCATTGCCAGCCCAGCAGGGCGGGGCCAGCAATGTCGAGCAGGCCTTCCTCCGGGTCGCGGGTGGCATTGGCGTTCACGTCGAACCACAGGTCGGCCAGATTGACCGTCAGGCCGAAATCGGCGGTGTCAGGAATGGTTTCCAGTACCTGATGCGCTCTGGCCAGCGTTGTTTCGGCCTGCCGGAAGATTTCGGCAACCGCGCCCGCATCGAACGGGGCGGGGGCGGGGTTGTCAGGCACCGGCAGGCGCAGAAGGGGCAGCAGTCCGGTGCGGTCGGTCATGCCGTTCAGCCAGCGGATCTGAAAGCTTATCTCGACCGCGCGCAGGAACCGCACACCGCCAAGGGCGAATCTCTCCTCATCCGTGGGGGCGGGCAGGGCGGCCAGCCGTGCCTCGGTCGGGGCAAGGCCCGCACGGCCGATTTCGGCGCTGAGGGTTTCAGAGTGACCGGCGGCGGGTATGGCGACAAAGCAAAGGGCAATGAAAATACGGCGCATGAAAACCTCGAGGTAATGTTTTGCCGCAGCCTGCGCCGGTGGTCCCTGACCCGCAAGGTCAGGAATTCAGCGCAAAGTGAACAACACCTGACCGCGCGGAAGGCGGTCGGCGCGGGCCTCGGCGGTAAAGCCCGCCGCTATGGCCATGTCCTGCATTGCCCGGGGCGTGATGTGATAGGGAGGGCGGTCAGGGTGGGTGACCACACCATCGCGCTGGCGGGTGGCACCGGCACCTTCGGTGGCCAGAAACACGGTGACAAGGGCGGCCTGCAGGCGGGGAAACTGCGCGCGCAACCGAGGCAGCGCCCCGGCCAGCAGGGGCGCGGGCAAATGGGTGAACACCCCCCATGCGATGGCAAAGTCGATGGTGTTCGGGATGCCGCGATAGGTGAAACCGGCGTCTTCGACCAGTTGGCC
>CALRKX020000137.1:0-6464 GCA_943368305.1 Erythrobacter sanguineus | reverse complement strand
GAGGATACCGAACTGTTGCGCGCCCAGATCCACAAGGTGGCGGGCGGGCAGGCGGAAAAGGTGGTGACGCTGCGCATCCGGTCGCGCATCACGGGTGGGCCTGTGATCGTGCGGGTGGGGCCGGTGGACAGTGACCGGGCAAAGCCCCTTGCGCTGGTGATGTCAACCGAGCTGGTCTGGCCCGAGGGGTTTGCCAGAACCGTGCAAGAGGCCTTTGGCCTGACGGCGGCCGAGGTGGAGATTGTGCAAGGCATCACCCTTGGCCTGCCGGTCAAGGACATTGCCGAGGCGCGGGGCCGCTCACCCGAGACGGTGCGCACGCAATTGCGGTCGATCCTGTCCAAGACCGAAACACACAGCCAGTCAGAGCTGGTGCGGGTGGTGCTGGGGCTGATGGATGTGGCGCAGATGCCTACCGGCGGTGCCGTGCCGCTGCCGCGCAGCCACGGGTTGCAGCCTGTCGCGTTCCAAACCCTGCGCGGCCCCGATGGGCGGTGGCTGGAGTTCATTGAATTCGGCCATCAGGGCGGTGCGCCGGTGCTTTATATGCACCTTGATTATGGCCTGATCCGCTGGCCCGACAGCGCCGAGCGCGCGGCCCGGTTGCGGGGGTTGCGCATCATCGTGCCGGTGCGCGCGGGTTATGGCCAGACAGAGCTGCACCCGAAAAAGGCCGATCATGTGGCCGGGGTGGCGCAAGATTACGCGGCGGTGCTGGACCATCTGGGCATCCGGCGCTGTGCGGTGATTGCGCTGGGGGCCGACCTGCGGTTTGCGCTGCGGCTGGCGCAGGACCGGCCCGCACTGGTGCAGGCGGTCTTGGGCTGTGCCGCGCAACTGCCACTGCGGACAGCGGCGCAGTATGACCGGATGGACAAGTGGCAACGCTTCATTCTGGCCAATGCCCGCTATGCGCCCAAGGTTCTGCCATTTCTGGTGCAGGCCGGGTTTTCGTTGGCGCGCAAGCTGGGCAAGGAAAAGTTCTTTGCGCAGGTCAACGGCGGCAGCCCCGCCGATATGGCCACCTTTGCCCGACCAGAGGTGCGAGAGGCGATCCTTGAGGGATCAGAGGTCTGCCTTGGCGCCAAAGTGTCGGCTTATGAGGCGTTCACCCGCGAATGTATCAGTTCGGAGCGCGACTGGTCGGCGCTGGTCCATGCGGCAAAGGTGCCGGTTGTGCTGCTGCAAGGCGACCAGGACCCGCAGACGCCGGTGCAGTCGATCCGCGAGCTGATGGTGGATTTTCCGCATCTGGCGGTGACGTTCCTGCCGGATACTGGCCAGTTGCTGTTCTTTGCCGAATGGCCGCAGGTGCTGGACCGGCTGGAGGCGCTGATCGCGCAAAATTAAGGAAATCGGCAGGCTTACCGCATTTGGGGTATGCCGGTCGCGCGTGGTGACGCTAGCCTTGGGAGATAGACCAAGACTTTCTTCCCCCTGCCATTTCAGTTCGGTGTTGCAAAAAGAGCGGCGGTGCCTGGGGCCCGCCGCTTTTGCATTCAGTGCAGGGTTTTCAGCGTCAGACCCAGCTTGGCGTAATTCACCGCCATATAACCGCCGGGCAGGGTGACGACCGCATCGGGGAAGCGCACGGCGACATCCTGCGCCATGACACCTTCATATTCGCCCGTCTGACCCAGATAACGATAGCGATAGATCGGCAGGCCATTGTCGGCCAGCCCGACGGGCCAAAGCCCGGTTTTCAGCCGCGCATCGCTGACCGCGACGCCCCCGTCATTGCCGCCGGACGAGGCGATGGCCGCTGCCACCACGACCAGCAGCAGCAACGGAACAAGGATACCGCCGGACGAGGAAGAGGTTTTCTGCTGAACCTCGTCGGGTTGCATGTTGGGTTCGGTGACACCCCCGGCAAAGGCCGAAGAGGCGGACAGCATTCCCAGGATTGAGGTGGTGACAAGAAGCTTGCGCATGAGGGCACTCCAATTATGCAGGGGGAAGCAATGAGACAGGCCAGTAATCGGCCTGAGTGGGGCATGGGGCCTGCAACAAGGCAAGCGATTCGCGTTCAGGCTGTGACGCCCCCGGATGCCGCAGCCTGGGACGGTATTTTCTGTGACATTCCTGCAAGGATCGCCGGTGCAGCGCGGCGGTTTTGACACGGATCAATGTGACAGATCGGCGCGCGACGAATTCTGCCCGGATTGCAGAAAAGGAGTTCCTTATGGAGATCGACAGCCCGATCCTTGATGTTCCCGCCACCGAAGCCATGCCAGAATCCGTGCCCGACCCGAACCCCGGCAACGGCGAGGGCGTGACCGGTCCGCAGCACTTTCCCGCCGTCACCCCGGATGCCATCCGCGAGGTGTTTGAAAGCGGCCGCTACCCCTATGGCCGCCTGCTGGGCCGCGCGCCCTATGAGGCGGAAAAGGCCCGGCTGCAGGCCGAGTTGCTGAAGGTGCAGATCTGGGCGCAAGAGACCGGCCAGAAGTTCGTGATCCTGATGGAAGGCCGTGATGCCGCCGGCAAGGGCGGCACGATCAAGCGGTATATGGAGCATCTGAACCCGCGCTATGCCCGGGTCTGTGCGCTGACCAAGCCATCGGATGTGGAAAAGGGCCAGTGGTTCTTTCAACGCTATATCGCGCATCTGCCGACGGCGGGCGAAATGGTGTTTTATGACCGCAGTTGGTACAATCGCGCGGGCGTGGAGCGGGTGATGGGCTTTTGCAGCCCGGCCGAATACCTGGAATTCATGCGCGAGGCACCCGAGATGGAGCGGATGCTGGTTCGCTCTGGCATCAGGCTTTACAAATACTGGATCTCGGTCACGCGCGAAGAACAGCGCATCCGGTTCAAGGCGCGCGAGACCGATCCGCTGAAGATGTGGAAGCTGTCACCCATCGACAAGGCCAGTCTGGACAAGTGGGACGATTACACCGAGGCGAAAGAGGCGATGTTCTTTTACACTGACACCGCCGATGCGCCCTGGGTCATCGTCAAGTCGAATGACAAAAAGCGCGCGCGGCTGAACTGCATGCGCCATTTCCTGTCCACCATCGATTATCCTGGCAAGGATGCGGGCGTGGTGGGGCAGCCCGATCCATTGATCGTGGGGCGCGCAAGTCAGGTTCTGGGGGGCCATGGCCATATCCTTGACCGTGCGACCCATCCGGCGATCCGCCGGGTCGAGGGCTAGGCCTTTCGGGCGCTGCCCCTGTGCAACGGGGGGGGGCGGCGCACCTTGCGGGGCAGGGGTGGGACGCCGCATCACCATGCAATCTTCACTTGTCGCCGCATTTTTGGGCAGATATGCCTTTGGGCATGACCCAAACCCTGTCCTATCCGGCCCATGCGCGGGCGATCCTTGCGCTGGGCTTGCCGCTGGTCGGCTCTCATCTGGCGCAGATGGCGCTGCATGTCACCGATACCGTGCTGATGGGCTGGTATGGGGTGAACGCGCTTGCCGCCGTGGTGCTGGGGGCGTCATCGTTCTTTGTGGTGTTCATCTTCGGGTCGGGCTTCGCGCAGGCGATCATGCCGATGGTCGCCTCGGCTTTGGGGCGGGGGGATGAGGCGCAGGTACGGCGCGATACGCGGATGGGGCTGTGGCTGTCGATCGGGTTCGGCCTGCTGACCTATCCGTTGTTCTGGTGGGCCAAGGCGATCTTTCTGGCGCTGGGCCAGACCGGGGATGTGGCGCAACTGGCGCAGGATTTCCTGCGGATTGCCGGACTGGGGATGATTCCGGCGCTGCTGGTGATGGGGTTGAAAAGCTATCTTGCCGCGCTGGAGCGCACCCAAGTGGTGCTGTGGGTTACATTGGCGGGCGTGCTGGTCAATCTGGTTGTGGGCTGGGCCCTGATCTTTGGCCATGGGCCGTTCCCCGAGATGGGGGTGCGGGGGGCGGCGCTGGCCTCGGTTCTGGTGCAGGGGCTGACCTGCGGGGCGATGGCGCTCTATGCCGCCTGGCTGCCCGACCTGCGGCGATTCCATCTGTTTCAGCGCTTCTGGCGGCCCGACTGGCACGCGATGGGGCTGGTGTTCCGCCTGGGCTGGCCGATTGGCGTGACCGGGCTGGCGGAAAGCGGATTGTTTCAGGCCTCGGCCCTGATGATGGGGTGGATCGGCACGGTCGAACTGGCCGCGCATGGCATTGCGATGGAGGTCGCGGCATTGACCTTCATGGTGCATCTTGGGCTGTCGAATGCCGCCACGGTGCGGGCGGGGCGGGCCGAGGGCGCGGGCGATGCGCAAGGTTTGCGCGATGGCGCGCGGGTGGCGATTGGTCTGTCTGTGGTGTTCGGGCTGTGCATGATCACGGTGTTTCTGCTGTTGCCGCGGCAGATCATTGCGCTGTTTCTGGACGGAACCAAGCCCGAAGCCGCCCGGATTGTGGCCTTTGGCACCGCCCTTCTGGCGATGGCGGCGCTGTTTCAGATGGCCGATGCCATGCAGGTCATGGCGCTGGGCCTGTTGCGCGGCATCCGCGATACCCGCGTGCCGATGATCGCCGCCGCCGTCAGCTATTGGCTGATCGGCATACCGGCGGCCTATATTTTGGCGTTCCGCCATGGCCTTGGCGGGCAGGGGCTGTGGCTGGGCCTGACGCTGGGTCTGGTTTGCGCCGCCGCCCTGATGATGTGGCGCTTCTGGAGCCGCGCGCCTAAGCCGTGCTGATCACCGCGCCGGGGTTCATAATGCCAAGGGGGTCCAGCGCCGCCTTGACCGCCCGCATCGCCGCCAGTTTCGCCGGATCGCCATAGCGCCGCAGATCACCCACCTTCAACCGCCCGATGCCATGTTCGGCCGAAACCGAGCCGCCCATCTGGCTGACCAGATCGTGGACGGTGGTTTTCACCGCCTCGCGCTGGTCAAGGTAATCGGCCTTCGTCCGGCCTTTGGCGGGAAAGACGTTGTAATGCAGGTTGCCGTCGCCCAGATGGCCAAAGCAGTTCACCCGGAAATCGCCCATCGCGGCCAGCAACGCATTGGCACGCGGGATGAACTCGGGGATCGCCGACAAGGGCAGCGAAATGTCATGGCTGGAAATCGCGCCCACCTTGCGGTTGGCCAGCGGGATCGATTCCCGCAAGGTCCAGATCGCCTTGCGCTGACTGTCGCTGGCTGCAACCGCCCCGTCGCTGGCCAGACCGGCCTCGAACGCGGCCTCCAGAATGCCGGCCATAACGGCCTCTGCCCCGCCCAGCCCGGCGGGCAGGGCAAGCTCCAGCAGCACCATCCAGTCACCATGGGGCCGGAAGGGCTGGGCCACATCGGGCAGGGTTTCGGACAGGAACTCAAGGCCCTGACGGTGGATCATCTCGAACGCCGAAATCAGGCCCGCTGCATGGGTATTGGCCAGCGTCAGCAGGCGCAGGGCGGTGGCCGGGTCCGCCACATCCAGCAAGGCGGTTGCGGTCGAGGCCGGCGCCGGGAACAGCCGCAGGCTGGCAGCAGTGATGATGCCAAGCGTGCCCTCGGCCCCGATCAGCAGGTGGCGCAGGTCATAGCCGGTGTTGTCCTTTCTCAGCCGCTTCAGCCCATGAAGAATGCTGCCATCGGGCAGAACCGCCTCGATCCCCAGCACCAGATCGCGGGCATTGCCATAGCGCAGCACATTCACGCCGCCCGCATTGGTGGACAACAGCCCCCCGATGCGCGCCGACCCTTCCGAGGCGAGCGTCAGAGGAAACACCCGGTCCACCCCCGCCGCCTGGTCATGCGCGGTGGCCAGAACCATCCCGGCCTCGACCGCCATGGCGTTTTCCTGCGGCCAAAGGCCCCGCAAACCGGCCATGCGCTCCAGCGAGACGATCAGAGGCAATGGTCCTTCGGCCAGGATCTGCCCGCCCACCAGCCCGGTGCCGCCGCCCATCGGCACGATACCCACCCGCGCCGCCGCACAGGCCCTCATGATTGCGGCCACCTCTTCGGCGCTGCGCGGCAAGGCCACGGCACCGGCCCGGCCATGCCAGCGGCCCCGCGGCTCTTCCAGGTCGCGCGGCTCCGGTGCCCGCAGGGTGCCGGGGGGAAGCTGGCCTTCCAGCGCGGACAAAAAGGCGGGATCGGCGGGGTTCAGCATGGACATCTCCTTCGCCCCAGACTTAGCCCCCCGCCATGCCTACGAAAACCCCGCTCCATCATCTGTTCATAAATATCCTCCGGGGGTCCGGGGGTGGAAAACCCCCGGCGCTGGGTCAGGGGATCAACGCCGGGTCAAGCAGCAAGAGTGTGGGCCGCCGGGGCAGGGTGGCGCGGCTGATCTCGACCTCTGGCCCGCTCGCCGTGACGATTTCAAGGCTGCCTGCCGATTGCGCCAGAAAACCCGCCAGCGTTTTTGGCCCAAACCAGTGCATCGGAATGATCAGCCGGGCGTGCAGGTCTTCGACCACCTGCGCCATGGCGCGCTGATCCATGGTATAGCCGCCATCGACCGGCACCATAACCACATCGACCCGCCCGATCCGGGCGCGCTGATCGGTGGACAACATCTGATGCAGGTG
>CALRKX020000136.1:0-6492 GCA_943368305.1 Erythrobacter sanguineus | reverse complement strand
CTGGCCCCAAGGATTTCAAGGTTACACAAGAAATGCTGGATGCGGGCCAACAGCCTGCGGCCTCGATGTGGTTCTGGGATACGGTGGCGGTGACCAACCGGGGCACCAATATTCCACGTCCGCTGCTTGAACACGGGATTGGCGGCTTTGACATTCTGGGCGTGCCGATCAACCTGTCGGTGATTGCAACGATTCTGGTTCTGGTCGGCTCGGTCTGGGTCAACCGGATTTTGCTGCGCAAGGCAACCGCCGTGCAGGAAGCGACCGGCGTGCGCCCGACAACCTGGTGGAAGTCGCTGTTGATCCTGGTGGTTCCGACGGTGGCTCTGCTGACGGCGATGGGGCTTCATTTCGAATACCCGGAGTTGAAGGGGTTCAACTTTCAGGGCGGGTTGCTGGTGTTCCACAGCCTGACCGCGCTTCTGGTGGCGCTGACACTCTATTCGGCCACCTACATTGCCGAGGCTGTCCGCTCTGGCATCCAGGCGATTTCGCGCGGCCAGTCCGAGGCGGCCCATGCCTTGGGTCTGCGGCCCGGTCGAACCATGAGCCTGGTCATCATGCCGCAAGCCTTGCGGGTGATTATCCCGCCGCTGATCAGCCAGTATCTGAACATCACCAAGAATACGACGCTGGGCATGGCAATTTCCTACATGGACCTCAAAGGCACGCTGGGGGGCATCACCCTGAACCAGACCGGGCGAGAGTTGGAGTGTATGTTGCTGATGATGCTGATCTATCTGGCCCTCAGCCTGCTGATTTCGGCGCTGATGAATATCTACAACAATGCCGTCCGGCTGAAGGAGCGTTAATATGGCATCGCCCCTTTTTGTGCGCACCGAAATGCTGCCGTCGCTTCCGCCGCCCGCGCGGGAGCGGGGGCTGGTGAAATGGTTGCGCGAGAACATGTTCTCGTCCGTGCTCAATTCCGCCTTGACGCTGCTGGCAGGTCTGGCCGTGCTGTGGCTGGCCAGTTTCATCCTGCCCTGGCTGGCCCATGGCGTCTGGAATGCCAACTCTCTGGTTGAATGTCGTGAAAAGATCGCGGCCAGCTTCGGCCCCGATGCCGCCGGCCCCTGCTGGGCCGTGATCCGGCTGCGCTGGAACCAGTTCCTGTTCGGCCTTTATCCGCAGGCTGAATACTGGCGGCCCACCACGGCGGCGGCGCTGCTTATGGTGTCGTTGTCGCCGGTACTTTATTACGGTCTGCGGCGCCCGGCCCTGAATATCACCGTCACGATGACGGTGCTTCTGGTGCTTGCGCTGATGGGGCTGGGTACTGATTGGGGGCACATTGCCATCTCGGTGGCGATCATGCTGGCTCTGATGGCGGTGGCTGCGATTGCGCCAAAGCGACTGTTGTGGCTGACCCTGCTGTTTCCCTTCATCGCCTTCTTCCTGATCTGGGGTGGCCCGATCTGGACGGCGGTTGGTGCCTTGGCGGGCTTTGTCATCTTTGCCGTCGTCTGGCAGTTTGTGCAAAAGCCCCTTGGTGTTGTTGTCGGTGCTGGTGTCGGACTTGTTGCGGCGTCGATCTGGTGGACCAGCCTGCAAGTCAGCGTGACCGGTGCTTTGGCCACCGCGCTGCCCTGGGGGTTGCCCTATGTCGTCTCTGACAACATCGGTGGTTTCCTTCTGGCCTTTGTGATCGGCATCACCGCCATTTCGGCCTCTTTGCCGATCGGTGTCCTGCTTGCCCTTGGGCGGCGGTCAGACATGCCGCTGATCCACTCACTCTCGGTCGGCTTCATCGAGTTTTTCCGCGGCGTGCCGCTGATCACCGTTCTGTTCGCCGCAAACTTCCTGCTGCTCTATTTCCTGCCGCCGCGCACCAACTTTGACCTGATCCTGCGGGTCATCATCGTGGTGATCATCTTTGCCTCGGCCTATATCGCCGAGGTGATCCGGGGCGGACTTGCCGCCTTGCCGCGTGGGCAATACGAGGCGGCAGATGCCTTGGGGCTGGATTACTGGCAGGCGCAACGGCTGATCATCATGCCGCAGGCGCTGAAAATCTCGATTCCCGGCATCGTTTCCAGCTTTATCGGCTTGTTCAAAGACACCACGCTGGTGGCTTTGGTCGGCCTGATGGACCCGCTGCAAGGCGTCACCAAGATCGTCCGGTCGGACAATGCGTGGAAGGGCCTTTACTGGGAGCCCTACATCTTTGTCGGCGGTATCTTCTTCCTCGTGTGTTTCAGCATGTCGCGCTACTCGATGTATCTCGAGCGCAAGCTGAAAACCGACCATCGTTAAGGAGCCCTGAATATGGCTGAAGCATCCAAGAAAATGGTGGTCTCGGACGAAGTTGCGATCCAGATCACAGCGATGAACAAGTGGTACGGCCAGTTCCACGTTCTGCGCGACATCAACATGAACGTGCAGCGTGGCGAACGCATCGTTATCTGCGGACCGTCGGGGTCGGGCAAGTCCACCCTGATCCGCTGCATCAACCGGCTGGAAGAACACCAGTCCGGCCAGATCATTGTCGATGGCACGGAACTGACCAATGACATCAAAAACATCGACAAGGTGCGGTCAGAGGTTGGGATGGTATTCCAGCACTTCAATCTGTTCCCGCATCTGACCATTCTGGAAAACTGCACTCTGGCACCGATCTGGGTTCGCAAGGTTCCCAGGAAAGAGGCGGAAGAGACCGCAATGCACTATCTGACCAAGGTGAAAATTCCAGATCAGGCGCATAAGTATCCGGGCCAATTGTCGGGTGGACAACAGCAGCGCGTGGCAATCGCCCGCAGCCTTTGCATGAAGCCGCGCATCATGCTGTTTGACGAACCCACCAGCGCCCTTGACCCCGAAATGATCAAGGAAGTTCTGGATACCATGATCCAATTGGCGGAAGAGGGCATGACCATGCTGTGCGTGACGCACGAAATGGGCTTTGCCCAGGCCGTGGCGAACCGCGTCATTTTCATGGACAAGGGTCAGATCGTCGAACAGAACGAGCCGCGGGAATTCTTCAACAACCCGCAAAGCGACCGGACCAAGCTGTTCCTCAGTCAGATCCTGGGCCACTAAGGCAAAGGTGCGTGCAAAGCACGCACCTTACCCCGGCAGAAGCAAACGTTTGGCATGAAGGGGCAGGGTGCGTGATATAACGCACCCCTTTTTACATCGCGATTTCACGCGGGATGATGAAGTCATCCACGACGCCGGTTCCCCAGCCCAACTGCTCCCAGCTATCTATCGCGAAATCTGCCACCAGAGTGGCGCCTGTCGGATAGCGTGCGAAATCGGCGTTCTGTGGCGCGCGCGCGATCAGTTTTGTGGCAAATTCCGCGATGCCGGGGTTGTGGCCGATCACCATCACCACATCGGCCTTGGCGTGGCGCAGGACTGCCAGCATCACATCCGGCCCGGCATGGTAAAGCGCGGGCTTCAACTCCAGCACCGGAGTGCCGGGCAGGGCGGGGACGATCCCGCTCCAGGTCTTGCGGGTGCGCAGCGCATCCGAGCACAGAACCTCGCCGGGCACATAGCCGCGGCTACTAAGCCATTGCCCCAGATCGGCCGCCGCAGCCTTGCCGCGGTCGTTCAGGGGGCGGTCGTGGTCGGGTGTCAGCGGGTCATCCCAGCTGGATTTCGCGTGCCGCGTCAGGATCAGCCGTTTCAAGATTTCCTCCCGCTATCAGGCGGTTCGACCCGCCTTATGGAATCGGCTCATGTGATAGGCCGATTGTTGGGCAAGTCTTGCATAGCCTGCCGATACCGGGCAAGCGCGGCGCACAAGACAGCCTGCGTTCAGGCAATCCGCCCCCGCCGCCTGGTCCAGAAAGGCGTGGCAGGCCGGAACATCATATCCCTCGGAGCCAAGGGCCCCGGCCGGGCAAACCGTCAGGCAGGGTTTGGAGCAACCCTCGCAAGGGCGCTCTGCCGCAGGGGGTATTTCAATCACCTGTTTGAACGCCAGCGCGCCGCGAAAGCTGACCATCATGCCTTGCGTGGCATGAACCAGCAGGCGAACCGGGCTGTCCCATACCCGACCCGTGCGCAGTGCCCATTGATAGAACGGCTGATAGGGTGGCCCGCCAAAAGGAAACAGCGCCTTTGCACCCAGATCGCAGGCAAGCCGCCCGATCAGCCGGCGCGACCAGCGGTCTACCGGGTCGGGCCCGCCATCCCATTCGGGCTGTGCCTTCAGATGTGCCCAGAATCCCGGTTCTGCCGGACCAAGCATCAGCACGCTGCGCGTGCCAGAAGGCAGGCTTTCATCGCTCTCGCAAACAAAGCCGCCCAGAATCTCCAGCCGCTCTGCCGCCAGTCGTGCCGTCAGCTCGTTCAGCACATCCGCCCCCATTTGCCCTTCGTCAAATACTCCCGCCGGAGGCATACGCCTGCAACACCAAACCAGACATGAAAAAGCCGGGAGCGACGCCCCCGGCCAACTCTGTCCGCATGCGTGTCTCTTAGCGCCGGACGCGCGGTTTGACCCTGGGTTCGGTTGACCGGATCTGGCTGCCCGCGCCGTGGTCGGTAAACAGTTCCAGCAGGCATGCATTAGGAATGCGGCCATCCAGAATTGTCACCGCCCGCGTTCCCTGTTCCAGCGCCATCAGCGCGGTTTCGGTCTTGGGAATCATGCCGCCCGCAATGGTGCCATCCTTGATCATCGCCCGAATCTCTTCGGGGCTGATCTGGGTCATCACCTTGCCATCCGCGTCCTTGACGCCCGGCACGTCGGTCAACAGCAACAGCCGATCCGCCTTCAGCGCCCCGGCAATGGCCCCAGCCGCCGTGTCGCCGTTCACGTTGAACGTCTCATTATCGGCCATGCCGGTTGCCACCGGGGCCACCACCGGAATGATTCCGGCGCTGTAAAGATCACGCAGCACCTGCACGTTCATCTCTACCGGGCGGCCAACAAAGCCCAGTTCCGGATCGTCTGCCTCACAGACCATCAGATCGTCGTCCTTGCCGGAAATACCCACCGCGCGACCGCCTTGATCGTTGATCGCCTGCACGATGCGCTTGTTGACCAGACCCGACAGGATCATCTCGACCACTTCCACTGTGGCCTTGTCGGTCACCCGCTTGCCGCGCACGAATTCCGATTTGATCCCCAGCTTGGCCAGCATGTCATTGATCATCGGGCCGCCGCCATGCACCACCACCGGATGGGCGCCGACCTGCTGGATCAGCACGACATCGCGGGCGAATTCGGCCATCGCGGCGTCATCGCCCATGGCGTTTCCGCCGAACTTCACCACCACCACCGCGTCGGAATAGCGTTGCAGGTGGGGCAGGGCTTCGGACAGCATCTTGGCGGTGTTCTGGGCATCTTGCATGGTCAGGGTCTGCTGCTTCATCAGGGCCTCCGGGTCAAAACCGCCCATAAGGCTTTTGCCTGTCCCTGCCAAGCACCGCTTGCGCCCGGCCCGCAAAAGACTAGCCTGCGCCAAAATGGAGGCCGCAATGACCGAACAGAAAACCCTTGTGCTGACAGGTGCTTCGCGCGGCATCGGCCATGCGACCGTCAAGCGGTTTTCGGCCGAAGGCTGGCGGGTGCTGACCTGTTCGCGCCAACCCTTCGATGCCCGCTGCCCCTGGCCCGGCGGCGAGCAGAACCATATCCAGATCGACCTTGCCAGCCCGGACAAGACCATCGCCGCCATCGAGGGGATCAAGGAAAAGCTGCATGGCCGCCTTGATGCACTGGTGAACAACGCAGGCATCAGCCCCAAGGGGCCGGGGGGCAGCCGCCTGAACACGCTGGAAACCGATCTGCGGACCTGGGGGCAGGTGTTCCATGTGAACTTCTTTGCCTCCATCGTGCTGGCGCGCGGGCTGAAGGACGAACTGTCAGCGGCCAAGGGCAGCGTGGTCAACGTGACCTCTATTGCCGGATCGCGGGTTCATCCCTTTGCCGGGGCGGCCTATTCCACCTCCAAGGCTGCGCTGGCTGCGCTGACCCGCGAAATGGCGCATGATTTTGGCCCTTTGGGCGTGCGGGTGAATGCCATCGCGCCTGGCGAGATCGAAACCGCGATCCTGTCGCCCGGCACCGACAAGATCGTGGAAAGGCTGCCGATGCAGCGCCTTGGCCAGCCGTCGGAGGTGGCCGATGCCATCTGGTTCCTGTGTTCGCCCCAATCCAGCTATATCTCGGGCGCCGAGATCGAGGTGAACGGCGCCCAGCATGTCTAAAGCACCTTCGGCCGCTCGATGATCGGCAGATCATCATGGGCAGGCACGGTTTCGCGCTCGATCATGCGATGCACCCGGGGTTCGGCAGGGCCGCGATGCAACTCCAGCAAGCGGTCGCGATTGGTGGCATCGGCGGTGGTGCGGCGCTGGTTATGGCGCAGATATTCGGTCCATGTGGCGACGTGATAGCTTTCTACCCAGATGTCGGGGTCTTCCAGATCGCGCATCAGCGCCCATTGCCGCGCTCCGTCACGCAGGCGGATCACGCGGCGCTCGGCCATCAGTGCAAGGAAAGGCAGAGTGTTTTCCGGCGCAATGTCATAATCG
>CALRKX020000135.1:0-6496 GCA_943368305.1 Erythrobacter sanguineus | reverse complement strand
ACAATGGGCCAGCGCCGTCAGCAGGACACGATCGGAATAGCCTGCCCCAAAAGCGGTTTGGGCCTTGCCTGGCCGTCATCAGGATACTGGTCAAGCGGATCGGTCATATCCCCGGAAAACCGCTCATAGATTCCGATTGTTGCTGGTGACCCCGGCAGGACTTGAACCTGCAACCTTCCCCTTAGGAGGGGGACGCTCTATCCGTTGAGCTACGAGGCCACACAGGCGTTTTGCCCCGGATCAGATGGCAAGGCAACGGGTCAAACCGGACCTCGGCACAATTCGCGGCCTTCCGGGCCCGGTTGCGCGGGCCGCAGGGATGGACAAGCCGGGTTTTGCCGCTAACATTGGCCACGCCTTGCTTCAGGGCCTTCTTTCAGGACAGCCAAAAAGTGACCAAACCCTCCGGTTTCGACTCCCGCCGCCCCCTGACGCTTCGTGATGTCTCCGAAGCCTCCGGTGTCAGCGAGATGACGGTCAGCCGGGTGTTGCGCAACCGGGGCGATGTGTCCGAGACCACGCGGGAAAAGGTGCTGGCCGCAGCCCGTACGCTTGGTTATGTGCCCAACAAGATCGCAGGTGCCCTGGCCAGTCAGCGGGTCAATCTGGTCGGTGTGGTCATCCCCTCGCTGTCAAACATGGTCTTCCCAGAGGTGATGACCGGCATTTCCGAGGTGCTGGAGGATACCGGCCTGCAACCCGTGGTCGGTGTTTCGAATTATTCGCCCGACCGCGAGGAAGCCGTGCTATATGAGATGTTAAGCTGGCGTCCGTCTGGCATGATCATTGCCGGGCTGGAACATACGCCCGCGTCGCGTGCCATGCTGGCACAGGCGGGCATTCCCATTGTCGAAATCATGGACATCGACGGAGAGCCTGTCGATTCCGCCGTTGGCATTTCCCATCGCCGCGCCGGTCGTCAGATGGCCGAGGCGATCATCGCCGCCGGATATCGCCACATCGCCTTCATGGGCACCCAGATGCCCAACGACCACCGCGCCCGCAAGCGGCTGGAAGGGTTCGAGGATGCGCTGGCCAAGGCTGGACTGGCCCTTGTGGACCGGGAGTTCTATTCGGGCGGGTCGGCGCTGCTGAAGGGCCGCGAGATGACCGAGGCGGTGCTGAAACGCAACCCTGATGTCGATTTCCTGTATTACTCCAACGACATGATCGGGGCGGGCGGTCTGCTTTACTGTCTTGATAAGGGGCTTGATGTGCCGGGCAAGATCGGCCTTGCCGGGTTCAATGGCGTCGAACTGCTGGACGGCCTGCCACGCAAGCTGGCCACCATGGATGCCTGCCGGCTGGAAATCGGGCGCAAGGCGGCCGAAATCATTGCGGGCAAGGGCCATGATGGCATCATCGGCGGCGAGGTGCTGGAGCTGTTTCCGACGTTGGAGCCGGGCGATACAATCCGCAAAGCCCCGTGATCCAACCGGACGGGCCAGACGTATTCCCCTATATAGGAGGATTGCCATGCCCATGCCCCGCCTGACCAGCCTTATCGCAGGCCTGACCCTTGCCGCAGCAAACCCAGCCGTCGCGGCGGGACCGGCGCCCGGATTCACCTTTCCCTCGATCGACGGCGGCAGCTATGACACCGCCGACTGGCGCGGCAAGCCGATGCTGATCGTGAACACCGCCTCGCTTTGCGGTTTTACCCCGCAGTATGATGACCTTCAGGCGCTGGCCGATGCCTACAAGGGGCGCGCCGTGGTGCTGGCTGTGCCATCCGACGACTTCAATCAGGAACTGGGCTCTGAGAAGGACGTCAAGGAATTCTGCGATGCGAATTTCAACCTGACTCTGCCGATGACCACGATTCAGCACGTCGCCAAGGGTGATCTGCACCCGTTCTACGCCTGGACAAAGCAGACGCAGGGCTTCACCCCCGGCTGGAATTTCAACAAGGTGCTGATCGGACCAGACGGACAATTCATCAAGGCCTGGGGGTCGATGACCAAGCCCGGATCGACCGCGATCACCAGGGAAATCGACGCGCTGCTGAACTAAAGCCGCGCCGCCAGCCGGGCACCCTGATCAATCGCACGTTTGGCGTCCAGCTCTGCTGCCACGTCCGCGCCACCGATGATGTGGTGCGCAATTCCTGCCGCCGCAAGCTGGTCTGACAGCGCCCGTTCGGGCAATTGGCCCGCGCAAAGAACCACATCATCCACCGCGATGACCTGCTCTTGCCCGTCCCGCAGCACCACCAGCCCATGATCGGTGATCGCCTGATAGGCACAGCCGCCCATCATCTTCACGCCCTTGGCCATCAGCGCAGCGCGATGAATCCAGCCCGTGGTCTTGCCAAGGGCGCGGCCCGGCTTTTCCGGTTTGCGTTGCAGCAGCCAGACCTCGCGCAGCGGCGCTTCGGGGTTTGGTTCGGCCAACCCACCCGGTGTTGTGGCCGGATCTCCCACCCCCCACTCTTGCCGCCACAGCGCGGGGTCGGTGGTGGGTGAGTGCGCCGTCACCAGATATTCCGCCACATCGAACCCGATACCGCCCGCACCGATAACTGCCACCCGTTTGCCAACCTTGGCCCCGCGCAGCACATCTATATACCCCAGTGCCCGTTCCTGCCCCGGAATGCCCGCATCGCGCGGCGCAACGCCAGTCGCGATGACCACCTCATCAAACTCTGCCAAAGCAGCAGGGTTGGCGTCGGTATTCAGCCGGGTTTCCACCCCCCGCCGCGCCACTTCGCCCGCGAACCATGCCACAAGGCCATGAAACTCTTCCTTGCCCGGCACCTGTTTGGCCAGATTCAACTGCCCGCCCAATTCGCCCGCGCGGTCGAACAGCGTGACCTTGTGGCCCCGCTCTGCCGCCACCATCGCACAGGTCATGCCCGCCGGCCCTGCCCCGACCACCGCCACCCGCCTGGGGGAGTCCGTGGGCGCATAAACCAGTTCCGTTTCATGGCAGGCCTGCGGGTTGACCAGACAGGACGTCAGTTTTCCCGCGAAGGTATGATCCAGACAGGCCTGATTGCATGCGATGCACGGGGCGATCTGTGACGCGCGTCCGCTGGCCGCCTTGACCACGAAATCCGGGTCAGCCAGAAACGGCCGCGCCATGGAAATCATGTCGGCCAACCCTTGGGCCAGCACGCCTTCGGCGACCTCTGGCGTGTTGATACGGTTGCTGGTGATGACCGGAATTGACACTACGGGCCGCAACCGCCCCGTCAGATCGGCAAAGGCCGCGCGGGGAACAGAGGTCGCAATGGTTGGCACCCGCGCCTCGTGCCAACCGATGCCGGTGTTCAGAATGCTGGCCCCGGCATCCTGCACCGCCCTGGCCAGCGCCACCACCTCGTCCCAGGTTGACCCGTCGGGGATCAGGTCGATCAGGCTGATACGGTAAATCAGGATGAAATCCGCCCCCACCGCCGCCCGAACCCGCCGCACCACCTCGACCGGCAGGCGCATTCTGTTTTCGTAAGGCCCGCCCCAAGCATCCGTCCGCTTGTTGGTGTGCCGCACAAGGAACTGGTTCAGGAAATACCCTTCCGACCCCATGATCTCTACCCCGTCATACCCGGCATCTCGGGCGCGGGCGGCGGCGGCGGCGATATCGGCAATCTGCTTTTCGATTCCTGCTTCATCCAAGGCTTTTGGCGGAAATGGTGAAATCGGTGACTTGATGGCAGAGGCCGACACACAGTCTGGCCCATAGGCATAACGCCCCGCATGCAGGATCTGCATGGCAATACGGCCATCGTGATCATGCACCGCTTCCGTCACCCGGCGATGATGCGCAATATCTTCCGCCGAGAACAGGCCAGTGGCCCCCGGAAACACCCCGCCCTCACGGTTGGGGGCAATCCCCCCGGTCACGATCAGCCCCACCCCACCCTTGGCCCGGGCGGCATAAAAGGCCGCAACGCGGCTCCAGTCGCCGCGCTCTTCCAGATTGGTGTGCATCGATCCCATCATCACGCGGTTTTTCAGCGTAACATGGCCCAGATCAAGCGGCGTCAGCAGGTGCGGATATTCAGTCATGGTCTCCTCCATCGCGCCAGATTGCCCGCTGATCGCCGCGCCGTCACGCACAACGCCGCGTCATGCGCCGGTTGAACTGTGCCAGCCGCCCCGCTAGACAGCCGCAAAAGGATGCGCCGATGCCCGAACTTTTCGCCTATACAGACGGAGCCTGCTCGGGCAATCCCGGCCCGGGCGGCTGGGGCGTGCTGATGATCGCACGGGAAAGTGGGGCCGTGGTGAAAGAGCGCGAGCTTTCTGGTGGAGAGCCGCAGACCACCAACAACCGGATGGAGTTGATGGCCGCGATTTCGGCGCTGGAGGCGCTGAACCGCCCGGTCGAGATCACCATCGTCACCGACAGTGCCTATGTGAAGAACGGCGTGACCGAATGGATTCACGGCTGGAAGCGCAACGGCTGGCGCACAGCCGCAAAAGACCCGGTGAAGAATGCCGAGCTTTGGCAGCGGCTTGACGCCGCCCAAGGCCAGCACAAGGTGACCTGGCGCTGGATCAAGGGCCATGCCGGCCACGCCGAGAACGAACGCGCCGATGCGCTTGCCCGTGCCGGGATGGCGCCGTTTAAACCGGGGGCGACGGGATGATCCCCGGCCTTGCCGGCGCGCTCGACTATGGATCGGTGGCGGTCTTTGCCCTGACCGGCGCTTTGGTGGCCAGCCGGTCGCAATTGGACATTGTAGGGTTTGTCTTCATCGCCTGCCTGACGGCAATCGGCGGCGGCACCTTGCGCGACGTGATCCTTGACCGCCCCCCGCTGTGGATCGCCGATCCGGCGTTGCTTGCGGTTGGTGCGGGGGCGGCCATTCTGGTGTTTTTTACCGCCCATCTGCTGGAAAGCCGCTATCGCACGCTGGAATGGCTGGATGCATGTGCGCTTGCCGTGGCTGTTCCCGCCGGTGTGGCGGCAGCGGCCGAGGCGGGACAGTCCGGCCCCGTGGTTCTGGTGATGGGCATGATCACGGGCTGCATGGGCGGCCTGTTGCGCGATGTGGTCTGCAATGAGGTGCCGCTGGTCCTGAAGCAAGGAGAGCTTTATGTCACCTGCGCCCTTGCCGGGGCGCTGGCGGCGGTTTTGGGCGGATGGGCGGGCTTGCCGCAAGGTGCCGCCCTGATCCTGTGCAGCCTTGTCACCCTGATCCTGCGCACGGGCAGCCTTGCGCTTGGCTGGCGCCTGCCGGTCTATCGCCCACGGCCACCGCAGCAGCCAAAGCGCTAGTTCCAGTCCAGTTTCACCCTTCCCGCCTGGTATTTCTGGGCAAAACTTTCGCGGATGCCGCAGCAGCGGTCACGCAGATCGCGGAACTTGCGCTGGTGCGTTTCGGGCAAGGCGGCGGTTTGGCATGTCAGTCACCCGAAAAATACCCCGTCCGGCGCCTCTTGGACAATTGCAGGCATTCAGGGTTTTGTGCCGCTTATTGAGGCGGCACTACAAATCAACTTTTATAAATAGCTTGCCCCAACATACCTATCACCCTTCGATCGGCCTCTGCCCGCAAATCATCCCGCGCAAGCAACTGGCAAATGGCTGTCGCGGCTTGCACCATTGCTTCGCATTCGGCCGGATGGCTTTCGCACCAATTCAGGCGCTCTTCCAGGTCGGACAAATCTTCTCGGAATGGCACATAGTGCTGCCAAGGCTTGAAATGTGCCGACCCGAAACTTTCCCAAGGGCTGTCCATCACCAGCCCCAACGAACCACTGTTCATCGTCCAATAGAAGGACGATGCCAAATCCGCACCACGCAACACGGCAATATACTTGTGCCGCGCCTGTTCGCGCTGCGCCATTACAGGGCGCAACAAGGGTTGCATAAGGTCGCGCGACATAGGGTGCAGATGGGGTTGCTCTACAAAACCCAGATCCGCCCATGGCTTGTCTTTTAGCGCCGCGACGATGTGGTATCGCGGAAACTCGGCCAGTCGCTCTGCCGCCCAAGCCATATCGTGATTTCCGCGCTCGACCTCGGCGAATATCTTGTCAAATCGATACCCCTCCAGCCGCAAATCCTTGCCACCACCAGCGCGCCCCGTCATGCCGCCGCGCCAGACCAGTTTCGGCGCACGCGCAGCAAAGGGCAGCGCGTCAGCATCAGGAAACGGGCCGAGGAATTGCTCCGACCCGATCTGATGCAAAGGCCCTGGCATATGCCACAGCACACGGCCCTGCGCCGATCCCGCACGGTTGAAGCAGATCGTGGGGAAAATCTCGCATTCTGGCGTGTGCAGCGCCCGAATGCGGCGGTCTTGCATATCGATCACAGCATCAAAATCCAGACCTGCGGCCAGCATCGACTGCAAGGTGCCGAGGAACTTGTAGCCCTTTACCCAACGGTTTTTATTGATGATTCTGGCGGTTTCCTGCTCAGTCTCCCAGCCGTTCACCGCAAATGGTGCCTGCATGGCGGCATTCCACGCCAGAGTGCCACCCGAACCGACAGCGATTGCATGATTTCTTGCCGCATCTGAAAGGCTGGGGCGGCTGCTTCC
>CALRKX020000134.1:0-6503 GCA_943368305.1 Erythrobacter sanguineus | reverse complement strand
TGGCCTGCCCAACCTGGGCGCGCCGGTGGTAAACCCCTGAACGCGCTGGCCCCGGACAGTCCGGGGCCATGCCAGGGCCAAACGCCCCAAAACAAAAGGCCCGAGGTTTCCCTCGGGCCTTTTTAGTTGCACTGGGCCGGCTTACAGCTTGCCAGCCTGCTGCTGGCTCATCATGAAGACGTCATAGTTGTATTCGGCAATCTGCGCCCACAGATAGGCGTCTTTCTTGAAGGCGTCCTGGCTGTCCTTGATCTTCTTGAACATCGGATTGGTCGCCCCGATCTCGGCATAGGTGGCATTCGCCGCCTCGAATGCCGCCTGCATCACGTCTTGCGGGAAGGGACGCAGTTGCGCGCCATTTGCCACCAGAGATTTCAGCGCGGTGGGGTTCTTCCAGTCATAGTTCGACAACATGTCCATGTTGGCAACCTGGCAGCCCATCTGCATCATCGCCTGATAGGCCGGCGGCAGTTCGGCCCACTTTTGCAGGTTGATCATCGTGGCAATCGCCGGACCACCTTCCCAGAAACCGGGATAGTAGTAGTAGGGTGCCACCTTGTAGAAGCCAAGCTTTTCATCATCATACGGCCCCACCCATTCGGTGGCGTCGATGGTGCCTTTTTCCAGCGCCGGATAGATGTCACCGCCCGCGATCTGCTGCGGAACCACACCCAGACGGCCCAGCACCTTGCCGGCGAAACCGCCGATCCGCATCTTCAGCCCGTTCAGATCGGCGACCGAGGTCAACTCTTTGCGGAACCAACCGCCCATCTGCACACCGGTGTTACCCGCCGGGAAGGCGATGATGTTCTGCGTGGCATAGAATTCGTTCATCAGGTCGATGCCGCCGCCATGGTAGAACCAGGCGTTCATCTGGCGGGCATTCAGGCTGAACGGAACGGCCGCGCCCAGGGCGTAGGTCGGGTCTTTGCCCCAGAAGTAATAGGGAACCGTGTGGCAGGCCTCGACCGTGCCAGAGGCAACGGCGTCGGCGGCTTCAAGGCCGGGGACCAGTTCGCCCGCCGGAAAGACCTGAATGGTGAAATTGCCGTCAGAGGCTTCGGAAATGTATTTTGCCATCACCTCGGCGGCACCGAAAATGGTGTCCAGCGCCTTGGGGAAGGACGAGGTGATCCGCCAGGTCACCTTGGGATTGGCCTGTGCAATCGCGGGTGCTGCCAGAACCGAGGCACCGGCAGCGGCAACGCCGCCAACGGTCGCCTTCGTCAGAAAGGAACGACGATCCATGAATTCTCCTCCACATAACGACGGAGATTCGCGCCCCCGCCAAGTTTCGTGGCAGAACCCTAGCCAGCCAGCAAATCCTTGAGAACCTTTTTCTTTCCGGCTCGGCGGTTTCTGGTTACTTTTCCTGACCAGATTTGACGTAAGGTAAACTTGCGCCCTGCCCGCGCCCGGCGATACCGGTGCCACCTGCCTATTCGCCGGGCAAATGCCAATCTGCCGTGCAAGAGGACGACTCACCTCCACAGAAAGGCGTGACATTTCTGAAAATTGCGGAAACGCCCACACACAAGAAATAAACATTCAATTTTTATGCCTCTCGCGACATTTTTCTTGCATTTTTACGGTTGACGCCCCCTCAAGGTCCGCCTAGTTTCCCGGCGAAGCCTCAAGGGTGCGGAAATGTCCGAACTTCTCGTAATTGTAAGGAAATGGCGCGTGGGTCGGTAACGACAGTCCATAACGGAACCCATGCGCCCCCGGATCACCCCCGGGGGCTTTTTGTTGACCGAAAGGGGCAGATGCCCCGTGATGAGGAAAGACCGATGACCAAGGCAATGACCGGCGCAAGAATGGTGGTTCAGGCTCTGAAGGATCAGGGCGTGGATGTCGTATTCGGCTATCCGGGTGGCGCGGTCCTTCCGATCTATGACGAGATTTTCCAGCAGAACGACATTCGCCATATTCTGGTGCGCCACGAACAGGGCGCCGTGCATATGGCAGAAGGTTATGCGCGGTCTACCGGCAAGGTGGGCGTGGCGCTGGTGACCTCTGGTCCGGGCGCCACCAATGCAGTGACCGGGCTGACCGATGCCTTGCTGGATTCCATTCCGATCGTGGTGCTGTCGGGCCAGGTGCCCACCTTCATGATTGGCACCGACGGGTTCCAGGAGGCCGATACCGTGGGCATCACCCGGCCCTGCACCAAGATGAACTGGCTGGTGAAAGACACCGCCAAGCTGTCGGGCACGATTCACGAGGCATTCCATGTGGCCCGCGCCGGTCGGCCCGGCCCGGTTCTGGTGGATATTCCCAAGGACGTGCAATTCGCTCAGGCGGAGTACACGCCGATGCAGCGCGCCCGCACCGCGCATTACCAACCGCGCGTGAAAGGTGACATCGAAGCCATCACCGCGATGGTTGAAATGCTGGAAACCGCCGAACGCCCGATCTTTTACACTGGCGGCGGCGTGATCAACTCTGGCGTTGCGGCCAGCCAGTTGCTGCGCGAGTTCGTGGAGGCGACCGGCTTTCCCATCACCTCGACCCTGATGGGACTGGGCGCCTATCCGGCATCGGGCAAAAGCTGGCTGGGGATGCTGGGCATGCACGGGCTTTATGAGGCCAATCTGGCGATGCACGGCTGTGACCTGATGATCAACATCGGCGCGCGGTTTGATGACCGGATCACTGGCCGTCTGAAGGATTTCAGCCCGCACAGCCGCAAGGTGCATATCGATATCGACCCCTCGTCCATCAACAAGGTGATCCGGGTGGACGTGCCGATCATCGGCGATGTCGGCCATGTGCTGGAAGATGCCTTGCGCATCTGGAAGGCACGTGGGCGCAAGGTCAACAAGGACGGTCTGGCCAAATGGTGGAAGCAGATCAAGGAATGGCAGTCGGTCAACTGCCTTGACTACAAGCCGTCGGAAAAGACCATCAAACCGCAATACGCGCTGCAACGGCTTGAGGCACTGACCAAGGGCATGGACCGCTATATCACCACCGAGGTGGGCCAGCACCAGATGTGGGCGGCGCAGTTCCTGGGGTTTGAGGGGCCGAACCGCTGGATGACCTCTGGCGGTCTGGGCACCATGGGTTACGGCCTGCCCGCCAGCATCGGCGTGCAGGTTGCCCACCCCGAGGCGCTGGTCATCAACGTCGCGGGTGAGGCGTCTTGGCTGATGAACATGCAGGAAATGGGCACCGCGATGCAGTTCCGCGCGCCGGTGAAGCAGTTCATCCTGAACAACGAGCGCCTTGGCATGGTGCGCCAGTGGCAGGAATTGCTGCACGGTGAGCGGTATTCCCATTCCTGGAGCGAGAGCCTGCCCGATTTCGTCAAGCTGGCCGAGGCTTTTGGTTGCAAGGGCATCAAATGCAGCGACCCCAAGGATCTGGACGACGCCATCATGGAGATGATCCGCTATGACGGCCCGGTGATCTTTGATTGCCTGGTGGAAAAGCACGAAAACTGCTTCCCCATGATCCCGTCGGGCAAGCCGCATAACGAGATGCTGCTGGGCGAGGCCGATACCCAAGGTGTCATCGGCGCCAAGGGCGCGGTGCTGGTTTAAGCGGGCGGACCGGGGGCTAGCCCCCCGGACCCCCAGGATATTTATGAACAGATGAAAGGGGCAGCCCGATGTCGGCGCTCAACATCAAGAAAGGCTCGACGAGCCATTCCGCCTACGACCTGCGTGACCCGAACGCCGAAATCATCGAAAGCCATACGCTGGCGGTGGTGGTCGATAACGAAAGCGGCGTTCTGGCCCGCGTGATCGGGCTGTTTTCCGGGCGCGGCTACAACATCGAAAGCCTGACGGTGGCCGAGACCGACCACGCGCGGCACCTGAGCCGCATCACCATAGTCACCACCGGCACGCCCGAGGTGATCGAGCAGATCAAGGCGCAGTTGGGCCGGATGGTTCCGGTGCATGAGGTGCATGACCTGACGGTGGAAGGCCCCTCGGTGCAGCGCGAACTCGCGCTGTTCAAAGTGGCGGGCAAGGGCGAGGCGCGGATCGAGGCGCTGCGGTTGGCCGAGATTTTCCGCGCCCATGTGGTGGATTCGACGCTGGAAAGCTTTGTCTTCGAGATGACCGGCACCCCGGAAAAGATTGACAGCTTTGCCGAACTGATGCGCCCCCTGGGCCTGAAGGAAATCGCGCGGACCGGCGTGGCCGCACTGGCGCGGGGCGTCTGATCTCTTTGCCGCGACCGGGTGACGCGGGGCATTTCACCCTGCGCCGCCCTGCCCTATGCTGGGGGCCGAACAGGAGGCCCTGATGATCGTCGAGCTTGGACATTTCGCGCTGGTTCTGGCGCTGGCCGTGGCGCTGGTGCAGGCCAGTCTGCCGCTGATCGGAGCGCAGATCGGCGACCGGCGGTTGATGGCGCTGGCGTCCCCTGCGGCCAATGCGCAGTTCCTGCTGATTGCCACCGCCTTTGCCGCGCTGACCTATGCCTTTGTGGTGTCGGATTTTTCGGTGCTGCTGGTGGTCGAGAACTCTCATACCGCGAAGCCGATGCTTTACAAGGTGGCGGGCGTCTGGGGCAACCATGAAGGGTCTTTGCTGCTGTGGATGCTGGCGCTGACCGGATTTGGTGCCTCTGCCACATGGTTCGGATCGAACCTGCCAGATAGCTTGCGCGCCCGGGTTCTGGCGGTGCAGGCGATGATCGGCGTGGCGTTCCTGCTGTTCATGCTGCTGACCTCTAACCCGTTCCTGCGGTTGGAGGTGCCCCCCCTGAACGGGCAAGATCTGAACCCCCTGCTGCAAGACCCCGGTTTGGCCTTTCATCCGCCGTTCCTGTATCTGGGCTATGTCGGCCTATCGATGAGCTTTTCCTTCGCCGTCGCCGCCCTGATCGAAGGGCGGATCGATGCCGCCTGGGCGCGCTGGGTGCGGCCCTGGACGCTGGCGGCGTGGATATTCCTGACCATCGGCATCGCCATGGGGTCATGGTGGGCCTATTATGAACTGGGCTGGGGCGGCTTCTGGTTCTGGGACCCGGTCGAGAACGCCAGCTTCATGCCATGGCTGATTGCGGGCGCACTGCTGCATTCCGCCATCGTGGTAGAGCGGCGCGAAAGCCTGAAGGCCTGGACCATTCTGCTGGCCATTCTGGCCTTTGGTTTTTCTCTGATCGGCACCTTCCTTGTGCGGTCGGGTGTCATCACCAGCGTCCACGCCTTTGCCAATGATCCGGAGCGGGGGGTGTTCATTCTGGCCATTCTTGCCGTGTTCATGGGCGGCGCGCTGACGCTGTTTGCCTTCCGTGCAGGCGCGCTGGAGGCCAAGGGCGTCTTCGCCATGGTCAGTCGTGAATCCGCGCTGGTGGCGAACAACCTGCTGCTGGCGGTGGCAGCCTTTGTGGTCTTCGTCGGTACGATCTGGCCTTTGGTGGCCGAGATGGTCTGGGGCCGGGTGCTGTCGGTCGGCCCGCCGTTCTTTGACGCGGCGTTTTCGCCCTTTGTCGTGGCGCTGGCGGTGATCTTGCCTGTGGGCGCGATCTTGCCATGGAAGCGCGGCGATCTGCCGGGGGCAATGCGGCGGATGGCGCCGGTGGCGGTGCTGGCGGTTGCGGTGGGCCTGTTGGTCTGGGCGATGCAGACCGGGCGTTCGGCGCTGGGTCCGGTGGGTGTGGGGCTTGGGCTGTGGCTGGTGCTGGGCTCTGCCATCGATCTTTTGGGCCGCACCGGGCGGGGGTCGCTGTCGGGGCGGCTGGGGCGGTTGGCCCGTGTTCCACGAGCCGATTGGGGGCGCGTGACGGCTCATGCCGGTCTGGGTGTGACGATCTTTGCCGTGGCCGCCGTGATGGCCTGGACGACCGAGGATATCCGCGTCGTGAAACCCGGCGGCTCTTTCGCGTTGGGGTCATACCAGGTGACGCTGCAAGGCGTGCGCGAGGTGCCGGGGCCGAACTATACCTCGACCATGGCGACGATGGTGGTGCGGCAGGGCGGGACCGAGGTGGTGACGCTTTACCCTGAAAAGCGCATCTATCCGGTGCAGGCCATGCCCACGACCGAAGCCGCGATCTATCAGGGCGCGCTGCGTGACATCTATCTGGTGATCGGCGATCCGCAGGATGGCGGCGGCTATGCGGTGCGGGCCTATATCAAGCCCTTTGCCGACTGGCTGTGGATCGGGGCGCTGATGATGGCGGCGGGCGGGCTGATCAGCCTGACCGACCGGCGCTGGCGCATCGCGGCGGGGGCGCGGCGGTCTGCCCCGGCTGCCGCCCAACCGGCGGAATAGGCGATGCGGCGGCTGATCCTGCTGCTGGTCCTGCTGGCCAGCCCCGCCCTTGCCGTGCAACCCGGCGAGATGCTGGCAGACCCCGTGCTGGAAGCGCGGGCGCGCGAGATTTCGGAAAACCTGCGCTGCCCCGTTTGTCAGGGCGAATCGATTGACGATTCCAACGCGCCTATCAGCCGCGACCTGCGGCTGGCGGTGCGCGAACGGCTGGTGGCAGGGGACAGCGACGAACAGGTGGTCGATTACGTTGTCGCCCGGTTCGGCGAATTC
>CALRKX020000133.1:0-6521 GCA_943368305.1 Erythrobacter sanguineus | reverse complement strand
CGTAACCGGCTGGCTGGGCGGGTATAATTTCCAGTGGGCCTGGTCGTCGGGCTGGGCTGCCGGGCAGGTGGCATAGGGGGCGGCGCACCGCCCCCCAAGGGTTACACGGCGGCGGTGACGATCACTTCCACCAGATAGTCGGGCGTGGCCAGCTTGGCCTCGCCCGTGGCGCGGGCGGGGGTGTGGCCCTGAGGCACCCAAGAATCCCAGACTGCATTCATGTCGCCAAAGGTCGAAATATCGGCCAGCCAGATCTGGGCCGACAGGATGCGCGTCTTGTCGGTTCCAGCGGCGGCGAGGATGCGGTCCACCTCGGCCAGCGCCTGACGGGTCTGATCTGCGACCGAAGAGCCGGGTTCGCCCACCTGACCTGCCAGCCAGGCGATGCCATTGTAGACGGTTGCTTCGGACATGCGGGGGCCGACGCCGATGCGTTTGATCTCGTTGCTCATAATAGCCTCCTGAATGGTGATGTGCTCGTGCTAGCGCGCGGCGGGCATGAAGGAAAGCCCAATCCGGGTGGCGAGAAGCTGCCAGTGGCTGCGCGGGCTGTGGCGAGATTCTGCCGCCCCGGATTTGCTGTGGTTGCGAAGGTTATGCTGCATGTGCGACATGGCCGCTGATCTGCGGGGATACCCCCCGGCCCTGACCAGGACTGACGACACCTTATGATTGCAAGACCGCTCTCTGCCACGTTGCTGTGCCTTGGCCTGATGCTGACGCCTGCCGCTGTCTTTGCCAACGAGGGCAACGATGCGCGCCCCCATCATAGCGGGGCCAAGTTCGTCAAGGTCAAGAAAGCCGCCGCCGACGAAGCCGCGCGCAAGGAATTGAAAGTGGCGGTGTCCGAGGCGGAAAGCACCAAGCCGCGCAAGGGTCGTATCTGGTGTGTGCCCTTTGCCCGGCAGGTGACCGGGATCGAGATCAAGGGCAATGCCGCGACCTGGTGGCACAAGGCGGGCGGTCAGTATGATCGCGGATCGCTGCCCCAGATCGGGGCGGTGATGAACTTTCGCGCCAGCAAGGCAATGCCGATGGGCCATGTCGCAGTGGTTTCGCAGGTGGTGAACGAGCGGCAGGTGCTGGTTGATCAGGCCAACTGGATCAGGAACCGCATCACCAAGGATACGCTGGTTGTGGATGTTTCGGCCGGGAACGACTGGTCGCAGGTGCGGGTCGCCAATTCGGACGGCACGCTGGGGCGCACCAATCCGGTCTACGGCTTTATCTACCGCTAGCCTAGAACGGCGGTATCCAGCGGAACTGCCGTTCCACCGTGACATGGGCGCCGTAGCCTTGTTCCAGCCGGGGTGTGCCCCACCACCGCATATAGGCTTCGCGCATTGTCTTGCCTTCGACCATATCGGCGTATGACAGGCTGCGAGAGGTAACCATCTCCATCCGTATCGCCGGGATCGTATAGATCAGCAGCACGCCCAGACCCTGGCTTTGCGCCCGCAGGATCGCGCCAGCCATGGATTTCGTCTCGCGCTCGATGGCGTGTCCCAAGGCCCAGTCGTTCAGAAATTGAGAAGCCCCAGCGACGGCCATGGCAATCGCCTCGCCCTTGGCCATGCGCCCGGCCATGCCTGAATCGACGACAGGGGCACCCATGGCGCGGGTGACAACGATGTTGCGGTCGATATAGCGGTCTTTCGCGGGGATCTTCGGTGCCTGTCGCGCCATGTCGATAAAGGTGATGCCGCGCGTCTGCATTGGCCCGCTGACATTGGCCGAATTGCCGCCAAAGTTGGTAATCGCGATCCGAACCTTTGACGGCGGGGCCACCGTGCCATTGACCAGCGTGGCCCTTGTGGCGCGCAGGCGATCCAGGATCACCTTCTGGTCGGGCACATCGCTCATTCCCTCGACCCGGGTGATCAGACCGTCCAGATTGGTTCCCAGATTGCGCAACGGATCAATGGCCGTGCCCGAGGCCACATTGCCGGAAGACTTGTAGGCCTTGTTGTCAAAGATGATCAGATCGCCGGTCTGGGGATTGAAGGCGACGCCATCAAAGCCCGGAGCATTGGCGGCGTGACCCGCCGACCCCCCCGGCCCTTCGACGAAATAGTACCCCTCGGCGCCCAGAAAGAACCCTGCGCCCTGTTCGCCGAAATAGCCTTTGTCCAGCCTGTCAGCCATGTGAAATCGCCACTAGAAAATGTTGCGCCGGAAAATCGGCAGAGTCTGAAAAGCCTGCCCCATACTGCCAGAAAGTCACTCGCCTGACAATCTTGGGTTGATCGTGCGCTCTGATTCTATCGCTGCCCCCACGATTTTGCGCAAATTGCGCCGGTCAGCGCCGGTTCAACGCGTGGTGGAGTGCATAGATCGGACGGTGCAGGGCGCAAAGGTTTCCAAAACCCTATCAAATTGTCAGGCCGGGGAAGAAAATCTCTTTTGTGGAAACCACATAGGCCGAAAGTACATGTCCCGAAATGCTAGTTCCCCAAAGCGCCTGCTTTCGCTTAGGTAGAGGAGTGCGAGAGAGAATGTTGATGTGTGGTTGTCTTGTAAACGGTTGTGTGGGTTTTTAACGATTGTTCCCTCTCTCGCACTTGTCACCCCCGCCATGACGAGTCGCCAATGTACCGTACTGCCAAGACCGACCTTCGCCGCGTGATGGACCTTGCCGGGGACTATCTGCGGATTCTGCTGGGGTCCTTGCCCTGGATGGAGCTGGCCTTGTTCGGGCTGCTGTTCCTGGGGCTTATGCTGTCGGGAAACCCATAGCATAGCGCGCAGCAGCCCGGGCCTGACCGGAATTCATGCTACAAACATGATGCAAGGATGTTGGAGCGGGTGAGGGGAATCGAACCCCCGTATTCAGCTTGGGAAGCTGCTGCTCTGCCATTGAGCTACACCCGCGACGCCGCCTGACTAAGCCAGCCTTGCGGCCTCGTCAAGCGGTCAGGAGGGGCTTGGGTCAGGGCGTGGTGGCGGCCAGCTCGGTCCGCTCGCCAGCCTTGACGGTGAAGGGCGTGTCGGTCTTGACCTCGCCAAAGGTGGCTTGCAGCACATAATCGCCAGCGGGCAGGGTGGTTTGCCAACTGTCCTTGTACTCGTAAGCCAGCGATTTGCGGTTGCCAGTGATGTCTTTCTTGGCCGCCAGCACTTCGGAATAGCCGCCACCTGGCACGGAAAAGGCGGCCACTCCGGCGTTCAGCAGGGCGGTTGCCCGTGTTTCCTGCCCGGACTTGACGGTGAAAGGCACATCGACAGAGGTCGCGCCCAGCGTGACCCGCGCCAGATAATCGCCGGGCGGCAGATCGAACCCCTTGGTCGCGGCATAGGCATTGGCGATCGAAGCGCGGTTGCCCGCGATATCGGCCTTACCCGACAGGATTTCGATGAACTGGTTGCCATCCTCGACCGCGACCCCTTCGGCATAGATCGCATCCAGCGTGGCATGGCCGGTGCCAAGGATGACATCCTGCACCTTTTCCTCGCCCGCCTTGATCGAGAAAGGCAGCGTCACTTCCGCCGCGCCATAGGCAGCGCGCAGGTCATAATCGCCCGCGGGCACGACGCGGGTGGTGGATTTGTATTCATAGGCCACCGATTGGCCGGCCTGCTGCAATTCCCAACTGCCGTTTTCCTCGATTGGAACACCTTCCTGCTGGAACAGCCGGATGGTGGCCGCACCCGCGTTCAGCACCAGTTCGGGCGTGGCAACGGCGGTATCTGTCACCGTGACCTCTGTTTCGGCGTGGGCCGAATCGAGTGTGGCAAGGATGCGGTAGGTGCCGGGTGGCACCTCGCCCTTGTGGGTGCCATAGATCGTGGCAATGCTGTCGCCGGTAGACCCATCTGCGTTGATGGCGCGGACGTCGAAATAGCCGTCGTCAATGCGGGCGGCTTCGGGGCCACCGGCAACCAGCACCATCGACGGATCAAGGTTTTCAACCACCCTTGCCGGTTCGGGCGCAGGGGGCGGTTCTGGTGCCGGGACCGGAGGCGCTGCATCCTCTATCACGGTTTCGGCCAAAGCTTCTGACAGCGTGCCGAGGTCCGAAGCCTGAATATACCGGCCGCCGGTTTCCTCGGCCAGGCAGGCCACCTGCTTGCCCTCATCTGCCGTCAGGCCGAAGCCGACGACATGGGCAGTGAAATCGACGCCCGACGCCTCAAGCTCTCGCCCCAAGGCACAGGGATCTGCCTCACAGGTCTCGATTCCGTCGGTGATCAGGATGACGGTGGCCTTTTCCTCGCTGGAGCGCAGTTCGCTTGCGGCGCGGCGGACGGCTTCGGTCAGGGGGGTCTTGCCAAGAAAGTTCAGCCCATCCGCCGCCGCCGTGATCGCGCCAGCGGTATCGGGGCCGGGGGGAACCAGCAGCTCGATATCCTCGCACGATCCCTTTTCGCGGTGACCATAGGCCATCAGGCCCACTTCGCTGTCCGCAGGCAGCTCACCCAGTACCTGCTTCAGCGCCTCTCGTGCGATTTCCAGCTTGGGCCGCCCGTCGATCTGCCCCCACATCGAACCGGAGGCATCGAGAACGATGATCGATTTGCCCTCGGCCAGCGCGGCGACCGGCAAAAGCAGGCTGAAAATCAGCATGAAAAAACGCAGCATGGCAAATGACCTGAATGATGAAACTGCAAGCAGGCTAGCAGGCCGGAAAAATCGCGCAAGCGCAATGGCAGGTGGGGCATTCCATATAAATTGCCCCCGCCGGGGGAAATCGGCGGGGGCCTGCACATCCGCCGGGCAACACACGCCCGGTGGCAAACGCTTACATCTTTGGCAGCATAACGGTGTCGATCACATGAATGACGCCGTTCGATTGCTTGACATCGGCGATGGTTACGGTGGCCATGTTGCCCTGTTCGTCGGTCAGCATCATCTTGCCGCCGTCATAGGTGGCTTGCAGGGTGCAGCCGCCAAGGGTCGGCACCGGGTGCTTGCCGCCATCGTCCTTGATCATGCCTTGCAGCGCATCGGCCATCACGGCCTTGCCGACAACATGGCAGGTCAGAATCTTGACCAGCGTGTCCTTGTTTTCCGGCTTGAGCAGGGTTTCAACCGTGCCCTTCGGCAGCTTGGCAAAGGCTTCGTTGGTGGGGGCAAACACGGTGAACGGGCCCTTGCCCTGCAGCGTTTCGACCAGACCAGCAGCCTTGACGGCGGCGACCAGCGTGGTGTGATCCTTCGAATTCACGGCATTCTCGACGATGTTCTTGGTGTCATACATCGCGGCACCGCCGACCATGGGGTTTTCAGCGAATGCAACGCCAGCGGACAGTGCGAGGATGGCAGTGGCAAGACGGAATTTCATGGGTCTTCTCCCTGGGGTGATGAACGGGTCCATCCCGTTCTCATCAGCAGGAACGAAGGGAATTCGCAGAAGTTTCAGAAAGACCGGAAAATCACGCAGCCGTGATCAAAGGGTGATTTCGGATGCCATCACCACCGGCCCCGTCGGCTTGCCTGCGGGGGCGCCCCCGGCAGGCTCAACCGAAACAGCCAGAGTCCAGCCGGCGGGCGGCGTGGGATAGCCCACCACCAGCGGGCGGTCTTGCAGCAGGCCCAGCGACACCGGGTCTTTGCCGGGCGCGATGATCCACAATTCATGCACCTGACCAGCGGGGGCGGCATGGCCCGCGCTGCGGATGACGGTCAGGTTGAAACCGTCAAAGGTGGCGTCATAGGCGGTTGCGGCATCGGCGGTCTGCATGTGCACCTGAACCGCCGGGGCGGGGGTCATCCACAGGAAAGCCACGGCCAGCAGCATGACTGCAACGCTGGCAAAGCCCGCACCGATCAGGGCGCCCAGCCGGAAGCGGCGTTCGCGACGGTCTTGGGCGAACAGCCGCGCCTCGATGACGGGCATCAGGTTTGGTGCAGGCACCGGGGCCACCTGATCGGCCAAGGGGGCAAGCCGCGCCTCCCAAGCTGCAACGCGGGCGGCAAAGGCGGGGTCACGGGCGGCGCGTGTCTGGGCGGCGGCGCGCTCTTCCCCCTCCAGCACGCCAAGGGCAAGCTCGGCGGCCAGCGCGTCGTCTTCGTCGTCGCGGGACAGGGGGGCGTCGTCGGTCATTGGTTCAGGCAATCGCGAAGGGACAACAGGCTGCGCCGAAGCCAGGTGCGCATGGTATTCAGCGGCACATCAAAGCGGGCGGCAAGGTCTGTATAGGACAGCCCTTGCAGGTATGCACCCCTTACGGCCTGGGCGCGGTCCGGTTCCAACTGGTCAAAGCAGGTGGACATGCGGGCCAGCTCGCCCGTGGCGATCAGGCGGGTTTCGGGGCGCATCCGGTCGTCTGCAATATCGTCCGGCATCTCGGCGGCGGTTTGTGGCCCGGTCAGTTGCCGGGCACGCAACCGGTCAATCGCATGGTTGCGCGCAAGGGCCACCAGCCAGGCCATGCCGGTGCCGCGCGTGCCATCATAGCGCGCCGCCTTCAGCCAGACCCTGGTAAACACCTCTTGCAACGCATCCTCCGCTTCGGCCCTGTCGCCAAGGATACGGATCAAGAGGCCGAAGAGTTTCGAAGAGGTTGCAGAATATATTGAA
>CALRKX020000132.1:0-6587 GCA_943368305.1 Erythrobacter sanguineus | reverse complement strand
TCTGCCGCAGGTGCAACTGTCCTTCGCGCCGGTTGTGAAAGCCGCCGCGCCGGCGGTGGTGAACATCTATGCCACGCGCGTCGTGCAGGACCGCAGCAGCCCGTTCTCGGGGGATCCGTTCTTCGACCAGTTCTTCCGTGACCTTGGTCCGGCAACGCCCCGGGTGCAGAATTCATTGGGCTCCGGCGTGATTGTGGCAAGCGATGGCATCGTGGTGTCGAATTATCACGTTGTCGAACAGGCCACCGATATCCGCGTTGTTCTTAGCGACCGGCGCGAATACCCGGCCAAGGTGCTGCTGGCCGATCAGGCTGTCGATCTGGCGGTGCTGCAATTGCAGGGGGCAACGGGTCTGCCCGCACTTCCCTTGCAGGATTCCGATGGGTTGCAGGTCGGTGATCTGGTGCTGGCCATCGGCAATCCGTTCGGCGTGGGGCAGACGGTATCGTCCGGCATTGTTTCCGGGCTGGCGCGATCCACCCTGTCGGTGGGCGACGGGCGGGGGTATTTCATCCAGACTGATGCGCCGATCAATCCGGGAAATTCCGGCGGAGCGCTGGTGGATATGAACGGCGCGCTGATCGGGATCAACACGGCAATTCTGACCAAAGGCGGTGGGTCGAACGGCATCGGCTTTGCCATTCCGTCCAATCTGGTCGCGGTGGTTCTCAAGCAGGCGCGCAGTGGCGCGACCCGGTTCCAGAAGCCTTGGGCAGGGGTGTCCGGGCAGGAAGTGGATGGCGCAATGGCCGAAGCGATGGCCATGCCGCTGCCGCATGGTGTGGTGCTGACCGCATTGCACCCTCTCAGCCCGTTTGCAACTGCGGGGATGAAGCCTGGTGATGTCGTGATTCGGCTGGGCGCTTTTGAAACGAACACCCCGCAAGAGATGATGTTCCGACTGAACACCTTGGGCATCGGCGCCTCGATTGAGGTCAGCTATCTGCGCGACGGTCAGGAGCAGACGACGACTCTCACGCTTGTCCCGCCGCCCGATGATCCGCCGCGACAAGAGACGGTGATAACACAAGACGTTGCCCTGCGCGGTGCCACGCTGCTGCGCATCAACCCCGTCGTCATCGCCGAATATGACCTGCCTGCCGATGCAAAGGGCGTTCTGGTGGCCGGTGCGCAGGACATTGCCGCCAGAGTCGGACTTGTGGCCGGAGATAGCGTGCTGGCGATCAACGGTGTGGCGGTTCAAACCCCGGATGAGGTGCTGGCCGTCCTGAAACAAGGGGGCCGCCGCTGGGCCTTGGACATTCAACGTCAGGGGCAGATGATGCGCCTGCGTTTCCGCCTCTAGCGATTGGCGCGCGCTGCGCTTACCTTGGGCGCATGGCCGACCTGTTCGACAGCCCCCACACCCCCAACGCCCATCAGGCTCCTCGCCCGCTGGCCGATCGCTTGCGACCGAAATCACTGGCCGAGGTGATCGGGCAGGGCCATGTGCTTGGGCCAGAGGGACCGTTGGGCGCGATGCTGGCGGCGCGCAGTCTGTCGTCGCTGATCCTGTGGGGGCCGCCCGGTGTCGGCAAAACCACCATCGCGCGGTTGCTGGCGGCCGAAACCGATCTGGCCTTTGTCCAGATCAGTGCCATTTTCACAGGCGTGCCCGATCTGAAAAAGGTGTTTGAACAGGCCAAGATCCGGCGGCAGAACGGGCAGGGCACGTTGCTTTTTGTCGATGAGATCCACCGCTTCAACAAGGCCCAGCAGGACGGGTTTCTGCCCCACATGGAGGACGGCACCATCCTTCTGGTCGGCGCGACCACCGAGAACCCCAGTTTCGAGTTGAACGCCGCCCTTCTGTCGCGCGCGCAGGTCATCGTGCTGGACCGCCTGTCGCCCGCCGATCTGGAGCGCATGACCCAGCGTGCCGAAAAGGAACTGGGCCGCCCCCTGCCGCTGACCGGAGGGGCACGCGAGGCGATGGTGGATATGGCCGATGGCGATGGCCGTGCGCTGCTTAACCTGATCGAACAGGTCGCGGCCTGGAAGATCGACAAGCCGCTGGCCCGCGACCAGTTGGCCCAAAGGCTGATGCGCCGCGCCGCGCGCTACGACAAATCGGGGGAAGAGCATTACAACCTGATCTCTGCCCTGCACAAATCGGTGCGCGGCAGCGACCCGGACGCCGCCCTCTACTGGTTTTCCCGCATGCTGGAAGGCGGCGAAGACCCCCGCTTTCTGGCCCGCCGCATCACCCGCATGGCGGTGGAGGATATCGGTCTGGCCGACCCGCAGGCCCAGGGCATCTGTCTGGACGCCTGGAACACCTATGAACGCCTTGGCAGCCCGGAAGGCGAGTTGGCGCTGGCCAATGCCGTGGCCTATCTGGCCTTGGCCCCGAAATCCAACGCGATCTACACCGCCTACAAGGCCGCCCGCGCATCGGCGCGCGAAACCGGCAGCCTGATGCCGCCCAAGCATATCCTGAACGCGCCGACCAAGCTGATGAAAGAGATCGGCTACGGCTCGGGCTATGCCTATGACCATGACTCCGAAGACGGCTTTTCGGGGCAAGACTATTTCCCCGAAGGCATGAAGCGCCCGATGTTCTACAGCCCGCTGGAGCGCGGGTTTGAACGCGAGTTGAAAAAGCGCGTCGATTACTTTGCCAAACTGCGCATCAAGCGTCACAGCAGCTAGCTGCGCTTGACTTTCCGGCCCCTCGGGGACAAGGAAACCCGATGTTTTCCACGCTTGCCCAAGTTGCCCTCGGCGGAGCCATCGGTTCGGTTCTGCGCTTCCTGTCCGTTCAGGCGGTCGGGGCGCCCTTGGCTACGCTGGTGGTGAATGTGGTGGGCAGCTTTGCCATGGGCGTGCTGTTTGTGGTCCTGTCCAGCCGCCTGCACCTTGCCCCCTTGCTGATGGCGGGCGTTCTGGGCGGGTTCACCACCTTTTCCGCCTTTTCGCTGGATGCGCTGAAGCTGTGGCAGGGGGGGCAGACCAGCCTGGCCGCCCTGTATATCGCGGCCACGGTCGCCCTGTCTCTTGCCGCCGTCGCCCTTGGCGCGGCCCTCGCCAAAGGAGCCCTCGGATGAGTGGCGTGAAAACCCTGACCGTTTCGGAAGATGACGGCGAGCAGCGGCTGGACAAATGGTTCAAGCGCCGCTTTCCGCATGTGACCCAAGGCGCGGTGGAAAAGATGTGCCGCACGGGGCAGGTGCGGGTCGATGGCGGGCGCGCCAAGGCCTCGGACCGGGTGGCCCCCGGCATGACCATCCGCATCCCGCCGCTGCCCGATGCCGAGGCCCCGTCGCGCCCGCGCGACGGTGGCATCAGTGCGGCCGATACCAAGATGATCCAGAACGCCGTGCTGTTCAAAGATGAGCATATCATCATCCTGAACAAGCCCGCAGGCCTGCCGTCGCAAGGCGGCTCCGGTCAGGGGGAACGGCATGTCGATGGTTTGGCCGAGGCGCTGAAGTTCGGCTACAAGGACAAGCCCAAGCTGGTGCATCGGCTGGACAAGGACACCTCTGGCGTTCTGATGCTGGCGCGGACCGACCGGGTGGCGCGCGCGCTGTCCGAGGCGCTGCGCCATCGCGAGGCGCGCAAGATCTATTGGGCGGTGGTGGCGGGCGTGCCGCATCCGCGCAAGGGGTCGATCAAGTATTACCTGATGAAAGCGCCGGGCCATGGCCGGGGCGGCGAGGGCGAAAAGATGGTCTGCATCCATCCCGCCAAGGCCGCCGAACACCCCGATGCCAAGCGCGCTCATACCGATTATTTCACCCTGTGGTTCCTTGGCACCCGCCTGTCCTGGATGGCGCTGGAGCCGGTGACCGGCCGCACCCACCAGTTGCGCGCCCATATGGCCGAGATGGGGCATCCCATTCTGGGCGATGGCAAATACGGCGGCTCCGGGTCCGAGAACATGGGCGATGGCTGGGGGGCGACGATTGGGGGCGAGATTTCTAGAAAGCTGCATCTGCACGCCCGCAGCCTGACCATCCAGCACCCGATCACCAAGGCGGTGATGACCTTTACCGCCCCCTTGCCCGACCACATGGCCCGGACCTGGGCCGCGCTGGACTGGAAGGAAGATGACGTGCCTGCCGACCCGTTCGAGGTGTTCAAGTGAGCGCATGGAAGCCGAAGCGCTTCTGGAAAGATGCGGTGGCCGAGGGGTGTGATGGCGGGTTTACCGTCCGGCTGGACGGCAAGCCGGTTAAGACCCCGGCCAAGGCGGCCTTTGTCCTGCCAACCATGGCCATGGCCCGCGCCGCTGCGGCTGAATGGGCAGCGCAGGACAAGGCGATCCGGCCCGAAACCATGCCCGTCACCCGTGCGGCGAATTCAGCCATCGACAAGCTGGGCCATCAATTTGCCGAGGTGGTTGACCTGCTGGCCGAGTATGGCGGCAGCGATCTGTTGTGCTATCGCGCCGAAGGGCCGCAGGCCCTTGTTGACCGTCAGGCTGCGGCCTGGGATCCGGTTCTGGCCTGGGCGCTCGCCGAATTGGGCACCGAACTGCGCACGACGGTCGGCGTCATGCACATCGCGCAACCTGCAGAGGCCCTGGCCCGCCTGCGCGCCGAACTGGCCGCGGCGACGCCCTTCGAACTGGCCGCGCTGCATGATCTTATCGCGATTACCGGATCGCTGATTCTCGGATTGGCTGTCGCGCGTGGCCATCTTTCATCTGCTGAAGCTTTCAGCAAAAGCCGAATCGATGAGCATTGGCAGATCGAGCTTTGGGGCGAAGACGAAGACGCCGCCAAGATCGAGGCCGCAAAAGCCGCCGCTTTGGAAGAAGCGGCACGCTTTCACGCCCTTTGCCGCTAAGATTCTTTCGCAAGATTGCTGCCCAGCGTTCGTTCCAAACCAAAGCCCCGCTTTGAAAGAGAACAAAACTTGTATGGGTGACAATCTCGCGGTTTCGCTTGACCTTTCCGAACCCGATGGCCGATGATGCCCGACACTGGCGGAGCTTCCGCCTATCAGACTGTCACCTGCACAGGGAAGCAGGGATAACCGCCACCCCTCGAAGGGTGGCCCACAGGAAGAGGTTAGAATGAAGAAATCCGTATTCCTCGGCACCGTCGCCGCTGCAACGCTGATTGCGGGCATGGCTTCGGCGACCACGCTGGAAGATGTGAAGGCCCGTGGCCAACTGCTGTGCGGCTCGAACACCGGTCTGACGGGTTTTGGTGCGCCCGATGCAACCGGCAATTGGACCGGCCTTGATGTTGATGTGTGCCGTGCCGTTGCCGCTGCTGTGTTCGGCGATTCCACCAAAGTGAAATTCGTGCCGCTGACCGGCGAGACCCGCTTTACTGCGTTGCAGTCGGGCGAAGTCGATGTGCTGATCCGGAACTCGACCTGGACCTACTCGCGCGATACCGACCTCAAGCTCGATTTCGTCGCAGTGAACTATTATGACGGCCAGGGCTTCATGGTGAAGAAAGATCTGGGCGTTTCCTCTGCCAAAGAGCTGGATGGCGCGACCGTCTGCATCCAGTCCGGCACCACGACCGAGCTGAACCTGGCTGACTTCTTCAAGACCAACAAGATCAGCTACACCCCGGTCAACGTGGCGGATGACGCCGAAGCGCTGCGTCAGTTCGAAGCTGGCGCCTGCGATGCCTATACCACCGATGCTTCGGGCCTTGCTGCCAGCCGCGCCGGTCTCAGCAGCCCGCAGGATTACGTCATCCTGCCGGAAATCATCTCGAAAGAGCCGCTCGGGCCGGCAGTACGCCATGGCGACAGCGCCTGGGGCGATGTTGTCCGTTGGAGCTATTTCATCATGCTGATCGCCGAAGAAAAAGGGATCACCAAGGCGAACGTGGATGAGATCGTCAAGGCTGCGACCGATGACACCAACTATGACCCGGAAGTGCGCCGCATGCTGGGTATTGATGGCGACATGGGCAAGCTGATGGGGGTGGACGCCAAGTTCGCCTATAACATCATCAAGCAAGTCGGCAACTATGGCGAAAGCTTCGAGGCCAACGTCGGCACCAACACCCCGATTGGTTTGGCCCGCGGCCTGAACGCGCTGTGGACCCAGGGTGGTCTGCAATACGCGCCGCCGCTGCGCTGATCACACGGACTTTCGGGCGCGGGGACAATCCTCGCGCCCGGTTTTTTCAAAAGCTGGCGCAGGGATACGTCCCGCCACAATACCGCATCAGACGGTTGGCTGCCAGCATAGGGGGATAAATGTCGTTCGCAGACCCTGCGCCGAAAGCTGGCTTTCGGCTGTCTCAACTTATCTATGACACCCGTTACCGCAGCTACACGATTCAGGTCGTGGTCTTGCTGCTGCTTGTCGCGGTTCTGGTCTGGCTGGTGAACAACACCGTGGCCAACCTTGCCGTGCGTGGCAAGGACATCAATTTTGATTTCCTGTGGAGCAGGGCCGGATATGACATCGGCCAGACTCTGATCCCCTACACCAACGACAGCACGCATGGCCGTGCGCTGGTGATCGGGCTTTTGAACACGTTGCTGGTTGCGGTGCTGGCATCGTTCTTTGCCACGATTCTTGGCGTTATCGTCGGGGTTCTGCGTCTGTCCAACAATTGGCTCGTGGCGCGGCTGATGACGGTCTACGTTGAGGTTTTCCGCAATAT
>CALRKX020000131.1:0-6599 GCA_943368305.1 Erythrobacter sanguineus | reverse complement strand
AGGGCGACGCCAACGCGCAGGACGACAGCGGCGTGCCCCGCCGCCAGCGCCGCCATGCCACAAATCGCAAGGACATAGGCCCGCACAGGCCAGCGCAGCGCGCCGGTATGGGGGGCAAGCCAGACCTCTGTGCTGGCGGCAAGGGCGATCAGCAGCACCAGAGCCCAGGGCGGCACAACCGCCGGGAACAGCGCGGCGGCATAACAAAGATGCCCCGCTGCAAAGGCCGCCATTCCCGCCAGAAAGCTGCGTTCCCCGTCGCGGGCCAGGAGAAAATCGCCCGCAGCGCCAAAGGCAAGGCCCACCCAGATCAGGGTGGGAACACCGGCCAACACCCCCGCCAGTGCAAACAGGGCCACGGGTGCGGCCTTGATCATGGCCCCGGCCAGCGGCTTTGCCTCTTGCCCGCAATAGCGCAGAAAATACAGCAGCGAAAGGGCCGCCGAAAGACCGCAAAGCATGGAAATCATTTGTCAATTCCTTGCCCGCCCTCTGTTCGGCACTGGGGGGCTGCCCGATTGGACGTGGCCTCTGCTATTGCAGATAGGGAACCGGATCGACGCTTTCGACACCCTTCCTGACCTCGAAATGCAGGAAGGCCGGGTTGCCGCCGCGCACCACGGCAATCGCTTGCCCGCGTGCAACATTGGCGCCCTTTTGCACCTTGAGCGAATCCACCCCGGCATAGACCGTCAGCAGGTTGTTCGCGTGGCGGATAACCACAATCGGCGTGCCGTTGGTATCCTTGGTCACTGCAGCGACGGTGCCTGCATCGGCGGCCTTCACCGCCGTGCCAGCGGCGGCCGAAATGTCGATGCCTTCGTTCTTTTTCTTTTGGTAGCTGCGGATGATCTTTCCCGACACCGGCATCACCAGCTTGGTGGCGCTGGCACCTGTGCGCTGGGTGCTCAGGTCGGGGGACTTCGGGGTTTCCTTGGCTTGTTCCTTGGCCGGAGCCTCGTCCTTTGGCAGCGGCTTTTTGGCCGAGGGCGGGGTGGGCGTCGGGCTGCCCTTGCCAGGGGGCGTTTCTTCGACCGTCGGGGCGGCCGGGGCAGGGGCCGCGCCGGAACTGGTCGGAATGGTCAGGATCTGGCCTTCGCGCACCGCAAGATCGGCACCAAGGCCGTTCCAGTCGGCAATCGACTTGGCCGAAACATTGTAGGCGCGCGCGATGGTATAGGCGGTTTCGCCGCGTTCGACCTTGTGGCGCAGCGGGTCGCCGCCCTTGGGCGCGGTTGCGGGCTTGGTGCCCGCCGCCGGGGGCGGGGCCGCGCGGTCAATCGCGCTGCCCGCGATAGTGGTGACATCAATCTGGCCGCCGCCGGTCGCAGGCGCGGTAGAACCGATGATCCCGCCGGTGACAGGGCCGCCCGGTGTGGGCGTGGCATAAGCGGGGGCAGAGGAGGCGACGCGGTTGGGCAGGGCCAGAACCTCGCCTTCGCGCAGGGTATCAGAGGGGCGCAGCGCGTTATAGCTGGCCAAGGCCCCGGTATCGGTGCCCAGACGCTGGGCGATACCGGCAACCGTATCGCCCCGGCGGGCGACAACAACCTGATAGCCGGGGTAAGAGATGACGCCGTTGGCATCGGCCTGCGGGCGGGCATCGGTGGCCCCGCGCGCGGCATTGCTGGTGTCAAATGCCCCGCCGCGCCGCAAATCCCAATCCAGATTGTTGTTGGCACAGGCCGACAGCAACAGCACGGCCATCAGGCCAAAAGCGGGTCCGCGGGGCAGCATCATGCTCGACTTCCTCATTCCGCCCGGTTTGTCCGGGTGTTGTTCACTCGTTGCCAAGACCTTCGACCAGCGGCACAAAGCGCACCGGGCGAAGCTCTTCATACTCATATCCATCGGCCTGACGGGTAACTTTGATCAGGCTTTGCACCGCATCGGACTGCCCGACGGGCAGTACCATGATACCGCCGATCTTCAACTGCGCCAATAGGGGGCCGGGGGGATCTTCGGCGGCGGCTGTGACAAGAATGCGGTCAAACGGCGCCTGATCGGGCAGGCCAAAGCTGCCATCGCCGGTCATAGCGACGATGTTGACCAGCCCCAGATCGCGGAACAGATCGGCGGCCTCCTTGACCAGCCTGCGGTGGCGGTCAACCGTATACACCCGGCGTGCCAGAAGGCTGAGGATCGCGGCCTGATAGCCCGAGCCGGTGCCCACCTCCAGCACGGTATCGCGGGGCTGCACTTGCAGGGCCTGCGTCATCAGGCCGACGACCGAGGGTTGGCTGATGGTCTGGCCGCAGGCGATGGGCAGCGGCATATCTTCATAGGCGCGGTCGGCGAACAGGCCTTTTACAAAGCGGCCACGGTCCACCCGCTCCATCGCGGAAAGAACCCGGCTGTCGGTGACGCCGCGCGACCGAAGGGCAAACAAAAAGCGCATCTTGCGTTCGGCCGCCGTCTCATCGTCGGGCAGGCCGTCCTCTGTCATGCCAGCCGCGCCTCCAGCTCGGCCAGAACATCATGCGCGGTCAGATCGGCGCGCAGGGGGGTGACAGAGATGTAGCCTTCGACATTCACGGTCACATCGGTGCCGGGCAGGGTTGGCCCATGCTGCGGGCCGCCCTTGATCCACAGGAACCGGCGGCCCGAGGGCGAGATGTGCGGTTCCAGCGAAAAGGCGCTGTAGCGGCGGAAACCTTGGGCCGCGACCTTGACGCCCTTGACGCCCTTGGCCGACACCGGCGGGAAGTTCACGTTGTAGAACAAGCGGTAATCTTGCCCGTCCCACAGACCCTGGTCCAGCAGCTTGCGCACCAGCGCCGGGCCGTGGCTGCGCGCGGCCTCGAACGGATCGTCCAGCTCGTCCGTCTCGCGGCCCATGAACTGCGACAGGGCGATGGCCGGAATGCCTTGCAGCGCCGCCTCCATCGCACCGCCGATCGTGCCAGAGTACAGCACGTTCTCGCCCGAGTTGTTGCCCCGGTTCACGCCCGACAGCACAAGATCGGGCTTAGCCCCCTGCAGCACGTCATAAACGCCCGCCAGAACGCAATCGGCCGGGCTACCCTCGGCGGCATAGCGGCGCGGAGCCAGTTTGGCGATCATCATCGGGTGGGTATAGCTGATGCAATGACCGACGCCCGATTGTTCAAAGGCGGGGGCAACCGTCCAGACCTCGCCATCCGGACCGGCGATTTCGGCAGCAATCTCTGCCAGAACCTCCAGACCCGGAGCGTTGATGCCGTCGTCATTGGTGATCAGGATGCGCATGAAAAGGCCTTTCGTGATCTTCTGATTAGACGAGGCCACGGGGCGCGGCAAGCGGTGGATTGCCGGGTTGGAAACAGTGTCAGGAAGGGGGCGACCCTAGCCTTCGGTTTCGGGGCGGATGTCCACCTTGTGGCTGCCCTTCTGGTTGCCATCCAGCCGCAACATGCCGATCACCGGGGCCACGTCGCCGTAATCGCGGCCATAGCCGACGGTGATGTGATCATCGGCCACCCAGCAGGCATTGGTGGGGTCATATTCGACCCAGCCGCTTTCGGCCCCGGTCCAGGCGCGGACCCAGGCGTGCATGGCATCGGCCCCCTCCAGCCGGGGCTTGCCGGGCGGCGGCAGGGTGCGCAGATAGCCCGCAACATAGGCGGCGGGAATGCCAAGGCTGCGCAGGCCCGCGATCATGATCTGCGCGAAATCCTGACAGACGCCATGACGCCCGGCAAAAGCGGCTTCTGGCGGGGTGTCCACCTCTGTCGCGGTGGCGTCAAAGGTCATTGTCGTGTGCAGGGCGCGGCCCATCGCCTCTACTGCCGTGCGGGCGGTGGTGGCATTGGCGGTGGCGGTGCGGGCAAAGGCGGCGATGGCCTCGCTGGGTGGCAGGCGGGGCGAGGGGGGCAAAAAGTGATGCGGTGCCTCTGGCCCAAGGTCGTGGATCAGGGCGATCTGCTCGGGCAGGGCGGACAGCGGCGCGCTCATGTCGAACTCTGGTGCGGCGGCGCGGCGGATGACGCTGGCCTTCATCGTGACGGTCAGCTTGGTCAGGCCGGGCGGCATCACCGCCTGCACCACACGCGTGCCATAGAAGTCGTCGAATACCTGCCGCTCTTGCGGCTGGGGCGAGAAGGTAACGGTTTCCGAAGCGACCGTCTGGCAGCCGGGCAGGCTGGCGGGCAGGATGCGGAACTGCTGGCGGCCAGCGCCAGTGGGCCGGGCGAAGACATAGTCGATGACAAGGCGGATCTGATACAGCATCAGCGCAGATAGGCCCCGGTCAGCAGGTCTGACAAGCCCGCGATGCGCCCCCGCAAGGCCCAGATGGCCTGCGTCGTCAGGTCTTCGGGGCGGGTGGTTGCCAGATCGGTATGCAGCCGCAACATCGCGCGGGTCAGGTCTGACGGCATGCCATATTCATCCGCCTCTGGCAGCAGGCGCAGTTGTTCGGCCATGCCGTCCAACTGATAGCGCATGGAACGTGGGTTCATCTCATCCAGCGCCAGCAGGTCAATCACCGTCACCCGGCTGGTTTGCAGGGAAAAGCGGCGGCGGTGGGTCATCACGCTGTCGCCCACCTCGATCATCAGGTCCAAGGCACCTTCGGGGGCCTTGGCATCGGCCAGAACTGCCAGATTGGCCGCCATGCCCATGGCGCGTTCGTGGTGCCGCCCGATGGTCAGGAAACGCCAGCCAAGAAAGCGATACATGTTTTCATGCACCAGCCCGGAAAACCCTGTCAGCTTGCGCAACAGAGCCGACAGGGCGCGCGCGGCATCGTCACCGGGCGAAACCTTGGCGGCCATGCGGGTCGCGGTCTTGTTAAGGTCAATCAGCGCCTGCCAGGCATCGGGTGAAAAGCGGTCGCGGACATGACCCGCGCTGCTGATCGCCCAGCCAAGAGAAGACAGCAGCCCCACAGGCACCCCGGTATCGGGCTTGGTGCCCAGGGCCTCGAACAGCGGGTCCATCGCGGCCAGCAGCGGGGTGGCAGCCTCTCCGGCCTCGGCCAGACGGATGTTGCGGGCGCGCAAAAGGCGCATGATCCCCTCGGCCCGTTCGACATAGCGGCCCAGCCAGAACAGGTTGTCGGCGGCACGCGAGGGCAGCGAGCCGGGCGTTGCGCGGCGATAGGCGGCGGTCGGTGGGGCGACCATGCTGACCACGGGTTGCGGCTTGTCGGCGACAATCCAGACATCCGCCGCATTGCCGCCGTTCTGCATCGCAATCGCCTTGGGTTCGGGCGAGGCGCCGATGCGGGCAAACCCGCCCGGCATGACCTGCCAGCCCTGCGCGGTGCGCGCCAGAAAGACCCGCAGCGACAGGGGGCGGGGCTGCAACCGGCCATCCACCAGCGCGGGCGTGGTGGACAGGGTCACCGCCTCTTGCGCCACCAGGTGCGGGCCTTCTGCCGCCAGTTTCGCCGCCAGATCGGCACGCGACAGGCCAGAGGCTGCCAGCCCCTGCAACGGTCCGTCATAGGGCAGGCCGGTGGCAAAGGCATCCGAGATCACCATGCGCCCCGGATCGGCCAGCACGGCCTGACGTTCGGCCAACCCGCCACACCACCAGGTGGCGATGTTCGGCATCATCAAGTCCGCCCCCAGCAAATCGCGCGCCAGCTTGGGCAAAAACGCCATCAGTGCCCGGGTTTCCAGCACACCGGATCCCAGCGCATTCACCATGGTCAGCCCCTGCGCCCGCAGCGCCGAAACCATGCCCGGCGTGCCGATGCGGCTTTGCTGGTTCAGCTCTACCGGGTCGGCAAAGGCGCTGTCCATCCGCCGCCACAGCACATCCACCGGGCGCAGGCCCGACACGGTGCGCACCAAAAGCCGATCGCCCGCGACGGTCAGATCTTCGCCCTCGACCAGCGTGAAACCCAGATAGCGGGCGATATAGGCGTGTTCGTAATAGGTCTCGTTCATCGTGCCGGGGGTCAGAATGGCCACCCGGGCCTGCGGGTCATGGCGCAAGGCCTGCAACTGATCGCGAAAGTCGCGGAAGAACCCGGCAAGGCGCGGCACGTTCATGCCGGCATAGACATCGGCAAAGGCGCGGCTGGTGGCGACCCGGTTTTCCAGCGCATAGCCTGCACCGGACGGGGCCTGCGCCCGGTCGGCCAGCACCCACCAGTTGCCATCCGGGCCGCGCCCGATTTCAAAGGCCAGAAAATGCAGGTAGTGCCCGTCGCGCGGGCGGACCCCCACCATGGGGCGCAGCCATTCGGGGTTGGCGGCGATCAGGCCTGCGGGCAGCTTTCCCTCGGCCACCAGACGGTTTTCACCGTAAAGGTCGGCCATCACCCCTTCCAGCAATTCGGCGCGCTGGATCAGGGCGGCAGACAGGCCTTGCCATTCCGCCTCGGCGATCAGCACGGGAATATGCGACAGCGGCCAGGGGCGTTCGACCGACTGGCCCGTGCCATACTGGCGATAAAACACGCCCGAATCCATCAGATACTGGTCGGCGCGGGCCAGACGCTTGGTTCGCTCGTCTTCGGTCAGGGACAGAATATGGCGCATGAAGCCGCGCCAGACGGGGCGCAACTCTCCTCGTGCGTCAACCAGTTCATCCTGGGTCGCCGCAGGGGGGCGATAGTCGCGCGTCATGCCTGCCAGATGGGCCAGTTTGGGATCGGGATTTGCGGT
>CALRKX020000130.1:0-6657 GCA_943368305.1 Erythrobacter sanguineus | reverse complement strand
CGCTGGTGGGCCGCACACCCGCAATGCAGGCGCTATACCGGCTTGTCGCGCGGGTGATGAACGTCGATCTGCCGGTGCTGATCACCGGCGAATCGGGCACTGGAAAGTCGCTGATCGCCCGCGCGATCCACGATTTCTCTGACCGGCGTGGCCAGCCGTTTGTGGTGGCGCAGGCGGCGGACCTTGCCGGGGTTGACGGCATCTCCACCTTGCTGGCCCGGGCCAAGGGCGGCAGTCTGGTGCTGGACGAGGTGGCCGATTTCGATGATGACGCCCAGGCCCGTCTGGTGCGGATGCTGGATGTGATGGGCGAACAGGGCCCGCGCATCATGGCCACCAGCCAGGCCGATCTGGCCCAGCAGATGGAGGGCGGAAAGTTCCGCAAGGATCTGTATTACCGTCTTGGCGGTGTCACCATCGCCGTCCCTCCCCTGCGTGAACGGGTTGAGGATATTCCGCTGCTTGCCGACCACATCCTGACGCGCGGAGAGCGTGAGATGGGGGTGATGCGTCGCCTGTCAGCCGATGCGATGGCGCTGGTGCGCGCACATCCCTGGCCCGGCAACGTGCGGCAGTTGGAAAACATGCTGCGCCGGCTGATGGTCACAGCGACAGAACCAGAGATTGCCAAGTCAGAGGTCGAGGCGGCCCTTGGCGCGGCGACCCCGGCTGCGCCGCAGCGCGGCGGTGTCGAGGGGGAAAAACTGTCCGCCTCGGTCGGGCGTCACCTGCGCCGGTATTTCGACCTGCACGGCGGACAGTTGCCGCCTCCGGGTGTTTATGACCGCATTCTGCGCGAAATGGAGATTCCGCTGATCGAAATTGCGCTGGACGCAACTGGCGGAAATCAGGCCAGATGTGCCGATTTGCTGGGGATCAACCGCAATACCTTGCGCAAGAAGATCACCGATCTGGATATCCGCGTGACACGGCGGCGCAAGTTGATGTAAAACCGCAACATCAGCCGTGTCCTTTTTGACAGGGCAATTGGCGTTATGATGTTGCGGGCCGGGCACAGCCCTCCGCAGATTTTTGGGGGGTCTTTCTGGTGGTGTCGAGTGCCCGCAGCAGCACCTGGCTGCGCCTGACGCGCCTGCGCAGGCAGCGTCGGATTCAGACCGGGCTGACCTTTCTTCTGGTGCTGATGGGCCCGGCGCTGGCGCTTTTGACCTTTTTTGTGCTGGGTCCGGCCAATCTGGGGGCCGATTCCAGCGCCCTGCGTTTGGTGCTGCTGGCCGACATCGTTTATGTGCTTCTGGTCGCGGCCCTTATCCTGGCGCGTGTGTTGCGCATGGTGGCCGACCGGCGGCGGCAATCTGCCGGCTCGCGGCTGCATCTGCGGCTGACCGGCGTCTTTGCCTTTGTGGCGCTGGTGCCGACGATTCTGGTCGCTGTCTTCGCCGTTCTGAACCTGAACATCGGGCTGGAGGGCTGGTTTTCCGACCGTGTGCGCAATGTGGTCGGCTCTTCCCTGTCGGCGGCGCAGGCCTATGAGGGCGAGCATACTGCCGCGCTGACCGAAGATGCGCAAAAACTGGCCGCCTATCTTAACGTCGCCAAGCAATCGACCTTTTTCCTGTCAGACGGCGATGTGCGCCCGGTGCTGACGCAAGGCCAGGCTTCGGTTCAGCGCGGGTTGAAAGAGGTGTTCCTGATTGACGGCGGAGGAGAGCTGAAAACGCGGGGCGAGCGGTCGTATCTGTTCGATTTTGACGAGCCCACGCCCGATCAGATCGCCCGCGCCAAGGCGGGCGAAACCGTGATCATAGAGGATTGGGCGAATGATGAATTCCGCGCCCTTGTTCATCTGGATGCCTTTGCTGACCGCTATCTCTATGTCTCGCGCACGGTGGATGGCAAACTGCTGTCGCTGCTGGATGACACCAAGCAGACCGTGGCGCTGTATCAACAGCTAGAGGCAGAGCGAGGCCGCGTTCTGTTCAATTTTGGCGTGCTTTATCTGGGCTTTGCGCTGATCCTTGTGCTGGCCGCTGTCTGGCTTGGCCTGTGGTTCGCCGAACGCCTCTCGCGCCCGATCGGGCGGCTGGCGGCGGCGGCGGGGCGTGTCGGGGCGGGCGATCTGGCGGTCCAGGTGGTCGAAGAGGAGGGCGATGACGAAATCGCCACGCTTGGCCGCATCTTCAACCAGATGACGCGGCAACTGGATGGCCAGCGCGAGGCGCTGATGCAAAACCACCGCCAGACCGAAGGCCAGCGCCGGCTGTTCGATTCGGTGCTGTCCAACGTGACCGCCGGAGTGATCGGCCTGAATGCCGAGGGGCGGATCGATTTTTCCAACCGGGCGGCGGCGCGGTTGCTGGACATGTCGGGGGCGACCGATCAGCCAATCGTGCAGGCGGTGCCAGAGTTCGGCGACCTGTTTGACCGACTGCGTGAAGGGCAGGGTGCGGTACAGGAAGAAATCCGGCTGACCCGTCAGGGCAAGCTGGAAAGCCTTTTGGTCCGCATGACCCCGCGTCGGACCGAAGGTGGCCGGGTCGAAGGCTATGTGGTGGCCTTTGATGACGTGACCGATCTTGTCAGCGCGCAGCGCATGGCCGCGTGGGGCGATGTGGCGCGGCGCATCGCCCATGAGATCAAGAACCCGCTGACGCCCATTCAGCTTTCTGCCGAACGAATCAAGCGCAAGTTCCGCCGCGAAGTGGCAGAACCGGAGGAGCTGGAGGCGCTGGCAGATGTTATCGTGCGCCAGACCAATGACTTGCGCCGCATTGTCGATGAGTTTTCAAAATTTGCCCGCATGCCCGAACCCGACCGCAGAGAGGCCGATCTGGTCGAACTGGTCCGCGCTGCGGTGATGTTGCAGGAAAATGGCCAGCCGGGCGTGACCTTTCGCAAGGCGCTGCCCAGCCAACCCGTGCTGTTGGAAATTGACGGCACGATGATTGGGCAGGCGTTGACAAACCTGATCAAGAACGCCGGTGAAGCGATTGAAACCTTGCAGGAAAAATCTGCGGCGCCGGGCCTTGTGCCCGAGATCCGCATTGAAATGCTGACCGATGGCGAAGGCGCGACCATTACCATCGCCGACAATGGCATCGGCCTGCCACCCGACCGGGCGCGGCTGTTCGAACCCTATGTGACGACGCGCGAAAAGGGCACCGGCCTTGGCCTGCCCATCGTCAAGAAGATCATCGAAGAACATGGCGGGACGCTGACCCTAGAGGATGCGCCCGCTTTTGACGGCAACGACCATCGCGGCGCGATGGCTGTAATCCGGCTGCCCCGGCTGACCCGCCGGCGCGCAGGCCGCAATGGAACCGGCGGAGGCCAGGCAGAGTCATGACCAACATCCTGATTACCGACGACGAGAAAGACATTCGCGAACTGATCGGCGACATCCTGCGGGACGAGGGCTTTGCCGTGCGTCTGGCCGCCAATTCCGATGAATGTATGGATGCAATCAACGCCGAACCCCCGGCGCTGATGATTCTGGACATCTGGCTGAAAGACAGCCGGATGGACGGGATCGACATTCTGAAAACCGTCAAGCGTGACAACCCGGATATTCCCATCGTCATCATCTCTGGCCACGGCAACATCGAAATTGCCGTCGCGGCGATCAAGCAGGGCGCCTATGACTTCATTGAAAAGCCGTTCAACATCGATCAGTTGATGGTGGTGGTTTCCCGTGCGATGGAAACCAGCCGTCTGCGCCGCGAAAACGCCGATCTGCGACGGCGAGATGGGGCGACATCGAATATGCTGGGGTCTTCCCCCGCCTTCCGGGCGTTGAAATCGCAGCTTGAAAAAGTGACGAAATCGAACGGTCGGGTGATGCTGACCGGCCCTGCCGGGTCGGGCAAGGAACTGGCGGCGCGCTTTATCCACACGCATTCCAACCGCGCCTCGGGGCCGTTCGTGTCGGTCTCTTCCGCGACGGTTGAATCCGAGCGGATGGAAGAGGTTCTGTTTGGCCGCGAAACGGCGGAACGCGGGGTTGAAAAGGGTCTGCTGGAACAGGCCCATGGCGGCATCGTCTATTTTGACGAAGTGGCCGACATGCCACCGGGCACGCAATCAAAAATTCTGCGGGTACTTACCGAACAGCAGTTCACACGGGCGGGGGGTGCCGACAAGGTTCGGGTCGATCTGCGGGTGATTTCCTCTACCACGCGCGATCTGCGGGCCGAAATTCAGGCCGGACGCTTTCGGCAGGAGTTGTATGACCGCCTGAATGTGGTGCCGATTGCTGTCCCCGCGCTGGAGGAACGGCGCGAGGATATTCCCGAACTGACGCGCTATTTCATCGAAGGCTTTCACCGCAGCCAGGGCCTGCCAATGCGCGATCTGACGCCCGAGGCCGAGGCGATGCTGCAAACCATGTCCTGGCCCGGCAACATCCGCCAGTTGCGCAACGTGATTGAACGGGTGCTGATTCTGGGCGATTCCAATGGCTTGATCGAGGCGCGCGAACTGCCCGGTCAGGAAACGGCGGCTGAAACTGGTGGCAAACTGGTGCTGGGCGGCGGGATGGCAACACTGCCGCTGCGCGAGGCGCGCGAGGTGTTCGAACGCGAATACCTGCTGACCCAGATCAACCGCTTTGGCGGCAATATCAGCCGCACGGCGGGCTTTGTCGGGATGGAGCGCAGCGCGTTGCACCGAAAGCTGAAATCGCTGGGTGTGGTCACCTCGGCCAAGGGGCGGGGCGATGATGCCGAAGACGACGGGGATGAGGAATAGGGCGCTCGGTTGACCGGGTTGCCCCGATCTGACATGCAAGGGCCAACAGGCCGACGGGGTGTTCGATGAAGGTGATCATCTGCGGCGCGGGGCAGGTCGGCTGGCAGATTGCCCGCCACCTTTCCGGCGAAAAGAACGACGTCACGGTGATCGACCAGAACGCGGATCTGGTGCATCGGGCCACCGAAACCCTTGATGTGCAAGGGGTTCATGGCCATGCCAGCCACCCCGACGTGCTGGAGAGGGCAGGCGCACGCGATGCCGATATGATCATTGCCGCGACGCAATCGGACGAGGTGAACATGATCGCCTGTCAGGTGGCGCATTCGGTGTTTTCGGTGCCGCTCAAGATTGCCCGCATTCGTGACCAGTCCTATCAGGCGGATGCCTATGCCGATCTTTTTCGCCGCGAGCATCTGTCAATCGACGTGATCATCAACCCCGAGCGCGAGGTGGCCGAGGCCGCCTTGCAGCGACTGGCGGCCCCGGCAGCGTTCGATACTGAAAGCTTCATGGGTGGCAAGGCGCAACTGCTGGGCATTCAACTGACCGAGGATTGCCCGGTATTGATGACCCCGCTGCGCCATCTGAGCGAACTGTTTTCCACCCTGCGCGCGATTGTTGTCGGTATCCGGCGGCAGGACAACCTTTATGCGCCAGAGCCCCGCGACCTGTTGTTGCCGGGCGACCAGATCTATGTCTTTGCCCATTCTGCGGATGTCGAGCGCACGCTGGAAGCCTTTGGCAAGAAATCCAAACGGCAAGAGCGGGTGATCATCATCGGCGGCGGCAATGTCGGGCTTGAAGTGGCCCGCACGCTGGAACGTCGCACCGAGCGCGTGCGCGCCCGCATCATCGAGAAAGACCGCCCCCGGGCCGAGGCTGCCGCCGATGGCCTTAACCGAACGATCGTTCTGTTGGGCGATGGGATGGACCTTGATCTCTTGAACGAGGCGGCGATCGACCGCGCCGATGCCGTGCTGACCGTGACCGATGACGACCGCACCAACCTTTTGGCAGCGGTGCGCGCCAAGCAGGCGGGTTGTCCTATGGCGATTGCACTGGTCAACGACCCGACGCTGGCCAGTCTGATGGCCCCGTTGGAGATTGACGCCTATGTCAACCCGCGCGCGGTGACCGTTTCGTCAATCCTGCGCCACATCCGCCATGGCCGGGTGCGGGCGATCTATTCCATCGGCGATGCCGAAGCCGAGGTGATCGAGGCGATGGTGCTGTCCACCTCTCCGATGGCTGGCAAGCAGATCCGCGACATCGATTTTCCCGAAGGTGTGCTGGTCGGCGGCGTGATGAAGGGCGATCAGCTTGCCAAGCCAAGCGGCGACCTGCGCATCGAGGCGGGCGATGTGGTGGCGCTGTTCGCCATGGCCAAGGATGTGCCAGAGGTCGAGCGGCTGCTTCAGGTCTCGGTCGAGTTTTTCTAGGCGATGCAACGGCTTCGGGAACTTCCGCTGCTGGTGGTTCTGATGGCCCTGTCGGGGCTGGCCATGCTGGTGCCTGCGGTTCACGCAGAGGTTTTGCAGGCCCACCGCGTGGCGCGGGCGTTTGTTTATGCCGCCGTCATGGTGTTTGTGCTGGCCGGGATGCTGGGAATCGTGATCCGGCCGACGCGGCGCAGGCCCGGCGCGCGCCACCAGTTGCTGGCGGTTGCGCTGGCCTATCTGGTGCTGCCGCCCTTGCTGGCCTTGCCAATGTTGCCGGAAGAGGGCGGCGGCCTGCAATTGCGCGATGCCTGGTTCGACATGCTGGCTGCCTTTACCACCACAGGGGCCACAATTTTCGGGCCGCCCGACCTTGCGCCTTCGGTCCATTTGTGGCGGGCGATGGTGGGCTGGCTGGGGGGGCTATATATCCTTGTCGTGGCGCTGGCGGTGTTGATGCCCCTGAACCTTGGCGGGATGGAGGTGTTGTCGGGCCGCACGCCAGGGCGCG
>CALRKX020000129.1:0-6685 GCA_943368305.1 Erythrobacter sanguineus | reverse complement strand
CGGAATCCCGCAACTTTGCAAACTGTTGGCAGCCATAAGGTTGCAAATTGAATACATGCAAATGCCGCCGGTATTTCCAATCCGCCTGCCGCGCGCTATGTCCATACCAGCGAAAACAGGAGCCCATGATGCCCGCAATCCCGGTCCCCGTACTGACCATCGGCCTTCTGCTGGCCTCGAACATATTCATGACTTTCGCCTGGTACGGACACCTCAAGTACAAGTCCGCCCCCCTGATCACCGCCATTCTTGTCAGTTGGGGCATCGCCTTTTTTGAATATTTGTTGCAGGTGCCCGCCAACCGCATCGGCTATGGCCATTTCAACGCGGCACAACTGAAAACCATTCAAGAGGTCATCACCCTGTCGGTTTTCGCCGTCTTCTCATGGGCCTACCTGAAAGAGCCGATGTCGTGGAACCATCTGGTCGGCTTTGCCTTCATCGCCGCCGGGGCGTTTTTCATCTTTCACAAGTGGGCTTGACTGACAGCCTTTGCAAAGCCAATCCTGACTTTGCAAAGGGGATGTCATGGCAACGCAGAAACTTTACGCCGGCGCAAAGCTGCGCGAACTGCGCGGGCGGCTGGGCCTGACGCAGCGGGTTTTCTCCGACAAGGTCGGGGTCTCGCTGCCCTATCTGAACCAGATGGAGAACAACCACCGCCCGGTTTCGGCCTCGGTCGTGTTGGCCTTGGCGCAAGAGTTCGGGCTGGATGTCACCGAACTGACCGTGGGCGAAGGCGAGCGTCTGGTCAGTGACATGCGCGAGGCGCTGGCCGACCCGGTCTTCGCCAAAGCCGCCCCGCCGCTGGCCGACCTGCGGCTGGCGGCGTCGAACGCCCCTGCCCTTGCCCGCGCCTTCCTTGACCTGCATCGCGCCTATCGGCAGACCCACGAAAGGCTGGCCTCACTGGATGAGGCTTTGGGCCGCGAAGACGCCTCCTTGCGGTCATCCCCTTGGGAAGAGGTGCGCGACTTCTTTCACTATTGCGACAATTACGTCGATGCCATCGACCGAGCCGCTGAACATTTCATATCCAGCGCAGGCCTTGGAAAAGACCCACTTTTCACTGCCACCGATGCCCTGCGCAAGCGCGGTGTTGATGTGCAATTTTCCAATAATGGCCCATTGCGCGCCTTTAACGCCGCGCAAAAACGGCTGGAGCTGTCGTCCCGCGCCGCTGCCCCGACCCAGCGGTTTCAACTGCTGTATCAGGTCGCTCTGCAAACCCAGAATGAGCTGCTGGAGGCGACGCTGGACCTGGCCCGCTTTGCCACGCCAGAGGCGCGCGATATCGCCAAGATTGGGCTGGCCAACTATTTCGCCGGGGCCGCACTGATGCCCTATCGCGCTTTTCTTGAGGCCGCCCAGGCCACGCGGCACGATCTGGAACGGTTGTCCGACATGTTCGGCGCCAGCATCGAACAGGTGGCCCACCGGCTTTCGACCCTGCAACGCCCCGGCGCAAAGGGGGTGCCCTTTTTCTTCGTGCGCGTCGATCAGGCGGGCACGATCACCAAGCGGCATTCAGCGACGCGCTTGCAGTTCGCCCGGTTCGGCGGGGCTTGCCCGTTGTGGAACGTGCATCGCGCCTTTGAAACGCCGGGCCAGTTTCTGCGGCAACTGGCCGAAACCCCGGATGGCGTTCGTTATTTCTGCCTGTCGCGCGATGTGACCAAGCCGGGGGGGGCCTTTCTTGCCCCCGTCCGCCGCTATGCCATTGGTCTGGGGTGTGAGGTGACGCATGCCCCCGGCCTGGTCTATGCCGACGGGCTGGACCTGAAGGGCCGGTTTGAGCCGATCGGCATTTCCTGCCGGATATGTGAACGGCGGGATTGCCACCAAAGGTCGGTCCCGCCGCTGGAGCGTCGGCTGAAGGTCGATCCCGACAGGCGCGGCCTTCTGCCCTATGATATTGCAGACTAGGCGGTTTCGCGCAGGGTTCGGGCAATTTCATCCTTGATATGGCTGCGCTTCTTGCGCAACTCGGCCTCTTCCGCCTCTGACAGCAGGTCGATCCGGGTTTCCGAGCGGTGGATCTTGTCGTTCACCGCATCATAATCGACCAGCAGCTTGGCGAAATGGGCGTTCGACACCTTCAACGCGGTCATTTTCTCGGCATCGGCTGGAAATTCGGCGTGCAGGGTGTGGGGGGTGTTCGACATGGGCATCTCCTTCTGTGCCCGATCACCTTAGCCCGCCGCGAAAACGCCGACTTTGACGCGGATCAATTCAGCGCTGACCAATCACCGCTGACGTGTTCGCCAGTTCGGGTTCATCACAGGCTCCAGGTTCGACTTCGGCAGTTTGCGGCCCAGAATATGGTCGCTGGCCTTTTCGCCGGTCATGATCGACGGGCCGTTGAGGTTGCCATTTGTCACCTGCGGGAAGATCGACGAATCGGCAACCCGCAGCCCTTCAACCCCGATCACCCGGCATTCCGGATCAACCACCGCCATCGGATCATCGGCCCGGCCCATCCGGCAGGTGCCGCAGGGATGATAGGCGCTTTCGACATGCTCTTGCAGAAATGCGTCCAAATCCGCATCGGATTGCAGGTTTGACCCCGGTTGAATTTCAGTTTTCACATAGGGCTGCATGGCGGGCTGGCCAAACACCTCACGCGTCAGGCGGATACAGCGGCGGAACTCTTCCCAGTCATCGGGGTGCGACATATAGTTGAACAGGATGCGCGGGGCATCCGCCGGGTCGCCCGACCGCAGGGTAACCGCCCCGCGCGATTTCGACCGCATCGGCCCGACATGCACCTGAAAACCATGCCCCCCAGCCGCCGCCTTGCCATCATAGCGCACGGCGATAGGGAGGAAGTGGTATTCGATGTCGGGATAGTCGATCCCTTCGCGTGTGCGAAGGAAGGCGCAGGCCTCGAACTGGTTGCTGGCCCCAAGTCCGGTCTTGGTGAACAGCCACTGCGCTCCGATGATCCCCTTGCCCCACAGGTTCCAGTATTTATACAGCGTCACCGGCAAAGCCGATTGATATTGCATATAAATTTCAAGGTGATCTTGCAGGTTCTGCCCCACACCGGGCCGGCCAGCCACCACCGGAATCCCCATTTCGGACAGATGTGCAGCCGGACCAATGCCCGACAACATCAGCAATTTGGGTGAGTTGATGGATGAGGCCGCAACGATCACCTCGGCACCGGCGCGGATCACCTCAACCTTGCCACCGCGTGACACCTCGACCCCGACAGCGCGGCCATTCTCGATCACGATCTTGCGGGCAAAGGCACGGATCAGGCGCACATTGCCCTGTTTCAACGCCGGACGCAGATAGGCATTGGCGGCGGACCAGCGGCGACCTTTCCAGATCGTCGCCTCCATTGCGCCGAATCCCTCTTGCGCGGCTCCGTTATAGTCGGCGGTAGTGGGGTATCCGGCCTGCTGACCCGCCTTGATGAAGGCGTTGAACAGCGGGTTCTTGCGCGGGCCACGGGTGATGTGCAGCGGGCCATCGGTGCCGCGCCATTCAGCGTCGCCCTCATCCCCGTGCCAGCTTTCCATCCGCTTGAAATAGGGCAGCACGTCCGAGAACGACCACCCCTGCGCGCCCATCTCTTCCCAGGTGTCATAGTCGCGGGCGTGACCGCGCACATAGACCATGCCGTTGATGCTGGACGATCCGCCAATCACCTTGCCGCGCGGCGTGGCAAGGCGGCGGCCGCCCAGATGCGGCTCTGGTTCCGACTGAAAGCCCCAGTCATAGATGCCCATGTTCATCGGATAGGACAGCGCGGCAGGCATCTGAATGAACGGCCCGGCATCGGTGCCGCCCTGTTCAATCACCACCACCCGCTTGCCCGCCTGCCCCAGACGGTAAGCCATTGCCGACCCGGCCGACCCGGAACCGATGATCACATAATCTGGCGTCATGACCCAAACCGCCCATGGCGGCCCTTCTTGCAAAGGGGCGAAAGCCCTTGTTTTCGTTCGGTTTCAGAAGGCGTCAGTAAGGCGCGTCCACCGGCCCCATACCGACATAGACACTCTTGACCTGACTGTAGTGTTCCACCGCCGCATGGCCGTTTTCACGCCCCACGCCCGAGTGTTTCGACCCGCCGAACGGCATTTCCACCGGCGTCAGGTTATAGGCGTTGATCCAGCAGGTGCCGGCCTGCAACCCCGCGATCATCCGATGCGCGCGCGTCATGTCGGCGGTGAACACCCCGGCGGCAAGGCCGAAATCGGTGGCATTGGCGCGGGCCAGCACCTCGCCCTCCTCGTCGAAATCCAAGACGGCCATCACCGGGCCAAAGATTTCCTCGCGCGCGATGGTCATGGGGTCGGTCACATCGGCGAACACCGTCGGCTGCACGAAATAGCCGGTGTTCAGGCTGGCCCTGTCACCGCCCGTCACCAGACGCGCGCCCTCGGCCTTGCCCGCCGCGATATAGCCCAGCACCTTGTCCAACTGGCCCGCCGACACCAACGGCCCCATCTGGGTTGCCGCGTCCAACGGGTCGCCCAGCAGAATTGCCGCCGTGCGGTCGGCCAGACGGGCAAGGAAGCGCTCCTTGATGCCCCTTTGCACAAACACCCGCGTGCCGTTGCTACACACCTGCCCGGCGGAATAGAAATTCGCCATCATCGCAGCGCCCACGGCATCCTCGACCGATGCGTCATCAAAGATGATCAGGGGCGATTTGCCGCCCAGTTCCATCGTCACATGGCGCATTCCGGCGGCGGCAGCGGCGTAAACCTTTTGCCCGGTGGGCACCGAGCCGGTCAGCGATACCTTGTCCACGCGCGGGTCCGTCACCAGCGTACCGCCCACGGCTCCCCTGCCCTGCACCACGTTGAACAGGCCCGCAGGCAGACCGGCTTCGATATAGATTTCAGCCAGTTGCAAGGCGCCCAGCGGCGTCACCTCGGACGGCTTGAAGATCATCGCATTGCCCAGGGCCAGCGCGGGAGCCGATTTCCAGCAGGCGATCTGGCTGGGATAGTTCCACGCACCAATACCGACGCAAACGCCAAGGGGTTCACGAATCGTATAGGCGAAATCGCGGCCCAACGGGATGGTTTCGCCCGTGACCGAGGGCACCAGACCGGCAAAAAACTCCAGACAATCGGCCCCGGACGGCCAGTCGGCGACCAAGGTCTCCTGAATGGGCTTGCCGGTGTCCAGCGTTTCCAGACGGGCCAGTTCCGGGTTCCTGTCGCGGATGATGTCGGCGGCGCGGCGCAGAATGCGGGCACGCTCTACCGGGCGGGTCACGGCCCAGGCGGCTTGCGCGGCCCTTGCGCCGGCCAAAGCGGCCTCGATCACCGCAGGCGTCGCCTCATGCACCACGGCAATCACCTCGCCCGTGGCGGGGTAGATCACCTCGATCGGCGCGCCAGCCGTATCTTCGACATAGGTGCCATTCACAAAATGGCTGGCTTTCGGCTGCGCCTTCATGCGCCTTTTCCCTTCAGTTCCGTGTTCAGATAATCCAGCACCACGGCCACAGCCGCCGCACTGTCCGGTGGCCCGGATTTCAGCACTTCGCGCAGGTAAACCCCGTCGATCAGCGCACCCAGACCATCGGCCATCGCCTCGGCCCGGTCGCCCGCCAAAGGGCGCAACCCCGCCAGCAGGTTGGACCGCAACCGCCGCTGATAGACCGCCAGCAGGCGCTTGGCCTCTGGCACGGTCTGCGCCAGCACCCAGAAATTCAGCCATGCCCCCACCGCCTCGCGACGAAAGTTGCCGGGGCTGAAACTGGCGCGCAGCACGGCGCGCAACCGCCCCTCCGGCCCCTCTGCCGTGGCCAGCGCACCCCGCACCTCGGCACCATAAAGCGTCAGCACATGGCGCATCGCAGCCAGGAACATCTCTTCCTTGGACCCGAAATAATGATGCGCCAGCGCGCTGGACATGCCCGCCCGCTTGGCGATCTGACTGACGGTCACATCCAAGGAACCGGCCCGCCCGATCTCGACGATCGTGGCTTTGACCAGTGCCGCCTTTCGGATAGGCTCCATTCCAAGCTTCGGCATGTCGGAAAACCTGCAAAATACTTCTTGCTTTTTTCAACCTGTCCGAAGTTTATTGACTCGTCAATCAACAAAAAACAGGGAGCCCACCATGAAACTTCGTTCTGCGCTTCTGGCCAGCGCCGTCGCCTTTGCCTTTGTGGGCACCGCCCACGCCGAAGGCTGCGACAAGGTCACCTTCTCGGACGTTGGCTGGACCGACATCACCGCCACCACCGCCGCAACCACGCTGGTGATGGAGGCGCTTGGCTATACCACCGAAACCCAGGTTCTGGGCGTTCCGGTGACCTATGAGGGTCTGGCCTCGGGCGATATCGACGTGTTCCTTGGCAACTGGATGCCCACCATGGAATCGAACATCGCGCCCTACCGCGAGGCGAAAACCGTCGATACCGTGCGCGCCAATCTGGAGGGGGCGAAATACACGCTGGCCACCAATGCCAAGGGTGCCGAACTTGGCATCAAGGATTTCAAAGACATCGCCCCCCATGCCGCCGATCTGGAAAACCACATCTACGGGATCGAGGCTGGCAATGACGGCAACAAGCTGATCCTCGACATGATCGACAAGGATGCCTTCGGCCTGAAAGCCGCCGGGGTCGAACTGGTCGAAAGCAGCGAACAGGGCATGTTGGCCGAAGTGCAGCGCGCCGATGCGGGCGGCAAGCCGATCATCTTCCTTG
>CALRKX020000128.1:0-6689 GCA_943368305.1 Erythrobacter sanguineus | reverse complement strand
ATCGCCTCGTCCATGGCGCATGCCATGCGCGAAAGCGGGCTGGCGGGCGAGATTGTAGGCCATGCCAAATCGCCCGAGACCCGCGCGACGGCGCTGGAAATCGGCCTTTGTGACCGGGTTTTCGACACGGCGGCAGCGGCGGTGCAGGGTGCCGATCTGGTGGTGCTGGCCGTGCCCGTCGGCGCGATGGATGCCATCGCCGCAGAAATCGGCCCACATCTGGCGCCCGGCTGCACGGTGACCGATGTGGGGTCTGTCAAACAGGCCGTCATCGCGGCGGTCGCCCCGCATATTCCCGCCGGGGTTGACTTTGTGCCCGGCCACCCGATGGCCGGCACCGAACATTCCGGCCCCCGCTCGGGCTTTGCCAGCCTGTTCGTCAACCGCTGGTGCCTGCTGACCCCGACCGAACAATCCACGCCAGAGGCGACGGCACGCCTGCGCAGCCTGTGGGAAGGGATGGGGGCCAAGGTTGATACCATGGAGCCCGATCACCACGACCTCGTGGTGGCCGTGGTCAGCCATACCCCGCACCTGATTGCCTATACGATGGTGGGCGTGGCCGACCATCTGCGGCGCGTCTCGAATTCCGAAGTGATCCAGTATTCGGCTGCGGGTTTTCGTGATTTCACCCGCATCGCGGCCAGTGATCCGACGATGTGGCGCGACGTGTTCCTGACCAACAAGGATGCCGTGCTGGATATTCTTGGCCGCTTTACAGAAGAGCTGTTCACCCTGCAGCGCGCCATCCGCATGGGCGACGGGCAGCAGTTGTTCGACTATTTCACCCGCACCCGCGCCATTCGCCGTGGCATCATCGAGGCTGGGCAGGACACCGCCGCCCCCGATTTCGGCCGTGTCGCCCCTCCGGCCAAACCGGGCGAATGATGCGGGCAGGGGCAGCCCGCTCGTTGTGTCTGATCGCCGCGCTGGCGGCCTTGCCGGTCCGCGCCGACGCCCCAACGACATCGCTGCTGCCCAAGCCGCGCCCTGCGACGCTGGCGGTTGCGACGCCGCCTCAACCCGAACCACTGGTGCCACTGGCCACGCTGCGCGCGGGGTTGCGCCCCCGCCCGCGCCCTGCCGCGCTGTCGCAACCGCCCAATCCGCAGCCCGAAGCCTTGTTGCCTATCGCCACGATGCAAAGTGCGATGCGACCCCGGCCACGCCCTGAAAACCTTGGCCAACTGCCGACGTCAGAGGTAGAGTTGGCCGCCGCCCCGATGCCCGACCCGGCCGCCGAATCCCGCAGCAGCAAGCGCAAGCGGAAAAAGGCGCAAGGCGGCGCGATCTGTGGTGATCCTGACATTATCGGCGAAAAGCTGGCCCCGATTTCCTCCAAGATAAATGGCTGCGGCGTGGAAGAACCGATCCGCGTCACCTCTGTCGCCGGTATACGCCTGTCGCAGCCCGCCACGATCAACTGCCAGACCGCCGTCGCGCTGCACCGCTGGATCGAAGGCGGCCTGCGCCCCGCCATGCGCGGGCGCAAGGTCGTCGAATTGCAGATCGCCGCCAGCTACATCTGTCGCCCCCGCAACAACGTGAAGGGCAACAAGATCAGCGAACATGGCCGCGGCAATGCCATCGATATCGCCGGGTTCACCTTCAGCGACGGGTCAAGCTGGACCGTGCTGAACGATTACAACGCCCAGATCCGCCGCGCCCACAAGGCCGCCTGCGGCATCTTCGGCACCACGCTTGGCCCCGGCTCGGACGGTTTTCACGAAAACCACCTGCATTTCGACACTGCGCATTACAACTATGGTGCCTACTGCCGCTAGGCCACAGGTGCGTGAAATCACGCACCCTGTACTTCAGTTCAACTGCGGCGCAGGCCCCAGCGGGAACGGCCCCAGTGACATCCGGCCATTCCCGGCCTTCAGCGGCAGATTCAGCACATCGGGGTCCGGTCCCGCCTTGGCCAGCGTTTGCAGCCCGTTGGACAGCACATCGGCCTGATCCTGCGTCAACGCCCCCATTGCCACGATCACCTTCATCGCGCGCCGCCAGTCGGTAATGGTCAGCGCAATCTCGCCCTCGGCCCGGCCCGTGGCATCGGGCAACAGCTTGCCCGCCGCCCTTACCGTCAGCGGGCCCCAATCAAGGCTCAGATCCTTCAGGTCCAGCCCCGACAGACGCGGATGGGTTTCGCCCGCGAACCGGTCAATCGGCGCGGTCAGCGTGGCATAGGCATCCAGATGCAGGCGCGGAATGACAGCGGGCAAGCCCGGATCGGCCAGCGCCCGCACAAAGGCCGGATCGGGCGAAACCTCCTCGACCGTCAGCCCAAGGCGGTGGGTATTGGCAAGGCTGGGGTCATCCTGGGTTGCCGCCACCAGCTTGGCCGCCGCCAGCGTCCAGCCTGCGGTCGAGGTCAGCTTGATCCCCTGCCCGTCCGCCCGGATACGGTTCAACCCCAGCGCCGTGCCCGGATGCAGTTCCAGTGATCCCATCATGTCGGTGCCGTCCAGCGTGACAGACTGGCCCGGCAGGTCCAGCACCTGCCCGCCGGGCAGGGCGGCAATCACATGCCAGGGCTTCCACGACATCGAAAAAACCTGCACATCGGGCGCGCGCCAGCCCAGCCCCGTCACCGGGTTGGCCAGATGCAATCCCGTCACCGTCACGTCGATCCGGTTGGGAAAGCCCGCCACCCGCAGCCCGGCTTTTTCAACCACCATACCGCTGGCGGCCTGATCGGTGAACCACCCTTCTATCGCGCGCTGCACCGCCGTGCTGGCTGTGAACCAGAACCCTCCCCACAAGATTGCGACAGCAACGACAATCCAGGTCAGGGCACGCATGTCCGGGGCTTCCTTTCGCTTCTCCGCCTGATTACACCCCACGGGACAGGAGGGCCAGTTATGGCACATGACATGTGGGTGTTCGGCTACGGCTCGCTGATCTGGCATCCCGGCTTTCCGGTGGCTGAATTCCGCATCGCCCGCCTGCCCGGCTGGCACCGCAGCTTTTGCATGCGCTCGATCCACCATCGTGGCACCGAGGAAAACCCCGGCCTAGTGCTGGCGCTGGATCAGGCGCCGGATGCCCATTGCGACGGCGTCGCCTTTCGCGTCGCACCGGGGGCCGAGGCGCAGACGCTGGCCGATCTGCGCGAACGCGAACTTATTTCCTCGGCCTATCTGGAGCGGGAATTGCCGGTTGATCTGGTGACTGGCGGGCAGGTCAGCGCGCTGGTCTATGTGATCGACCCCGATCATGTGCAATATTGCCACCTGCCGCTGGAAGAACAGGCGCAAATCATTGCGCAGGCGGTGGGCGGGCGCGGCCCGAACCGCGATTATCTGACCGCGACCGCACAGCATCTTGCGCAACTGGGCATTGGCGACCCCGATCTGGAGTGGCTGGTGACCCGCGTTCACGCACTTTAGACCCGCTGTCACGCCGGTTTTGCTTGGCAGCCGCCCCCCGCCTGCTATGGTCGGGGCCGAGCAGCCCCTTCGGACCAACCGATGGAAAAACCAGACCGCGCCACCCCCTCTTATTTCAGCCAGCCGATCCGACAGATCGTGTTCATGCTGGTGGCCTGCGCCCTGATCGGGACGGGGGCCTGGGCCATTCACGGCACGCTGATAGGGATTGTCGATTCGAATCCCTATCTGATCGGCTTTATCGCCGCCGTGTTCTTTCTGGGGGTGCTGACCTGTTTCTGGCAGGTCTTCACCTTGGCGCAGTCGGTCAGCTGGATCGAACGCTTTGCCCGCCATGAACCCGGCGCGGATGAGGCCGTTGCTCCCCGCCTTCTGGCCCCTCTTGCCGCGCTTTTGCGCACACGGGGGGCCAAGATGCAAATCTCGTCCTCTTCCTCGCGCTCGATCCTGGAATCGGTGGCGACACGGATCGACGAGGCGCGCGACATCACGCGCTATCTGATCAACCTGTTGATTTTCCTTGGACTTCTTGGCACGTTCTACGGCCTTGCCACCACGGTTCCGGCAGTGGTCGAAACCATCCGCGGCCTTGCCCCGAAAGAAGGGGAAAGCGGGCTTCAGGTGTTTCAGAAACTGATGGGCGGGCTTGAAAACCAGCTTGGCGGTATGGGCACGGCGTTTTCGTCGTCGTTGATGGGTCTGGCCGGATCGCTGGTGCTGGGTCTGCTGGAACTGTTTGCCGGCCACGGCCAGAACCGCTTTTACCGAGAGCTGGAGGAATGGCTGTCCTCGATCACGCGGCTTGGTTTCGCCGGGCCAGAGGGTGAGGGCGAAAATGCCGCCGTTTCCGCCATGCTTGACCATGTGACCAATCAGGTCGAGGTGTTGCAAACCCTCGTCGCCCAAGGAGAGGCGAACCGGCAGGCGGCTGACGAACGGCTGGATCAGTTGACGGCGGCGATTGCCAAGCTGGCCCGCGTCACCATGGCCGAACAGGGCCAGGCCGCCACGCTGACCCGCATGGCCGAAGGTCAAGACCGCCTGATCGCCGCGCTGACCGGCGAAGACAGCAAGTCGCAGGTCGATGCCGAAAGCCGGATGCGGCTGCGGTCAATCGACGTGCAACTGCTACGGATACTTGAAGAATTGGCAGCGGGGCGGCAGGAATCGGTGACTGACCTGCGCAGCGACCTTGCGGCGCTGACCGCAGCCGTGCGGCAACTGGCGCGCGGGCGGGCCTGATCATGGGCCTGTCGCGCCGCCGCGATTCCTCTCACATCTGGCCGGGGTTCGTCGATGCGGTGACAACGCTGCTGATGGTGATGATGTTCATCCTGACCATCTTTACCGTCATGCAGGCGGTGTTGCGCGACACGATCACCACCCAGACCACCGAACTGGATGACCTGAACCAGACCGTAGCCCAACTGGCCGACGCGCTGGGGCTGGAAAAGACCAAGGCCGCTGACTTGCAGGCACAAGTCGGCAACCTTTCCGCCTCTCTTACCGCAGCGCGGGCCGAGGGTGACAAGCAATCCGCCCTGATCGCCACCCTGACCGGCCAGTTGCAGGCCGCCCAAGGTGACCTTGCCACCGCCCAGGACCGCATCACAAGCTTTGAGGCGCAGGTGGCCAGCCTATTGTCCGAACGTGATGCCGCGCGCAGGCAGGTCACCGACCTGCAAACCGCCCAAGCGAAGCTGATCAGCGAGAAAGAGGCGCTGGACCTTGCCGTCGCCAAGGCGCGCAGCGAGATTGACAAGTCCGCTGAGGAGGCCCGCCTTGCCGCCGCAAGGCGCGAGGCGCTGGAGGCATTGGTCGCCGATCTTCGCAGCAAGGGGCAGGCGGATGAGGTGGCGCTGAAGGCGGCACAGACCAAAGTGTCCGATGCCGAAGCCGCCCGTCTGGTCGATACCGCCGCCCTGCAGGCCCTGCGCGACAGGCTGAAGGGCAGCGAAACCGAACTGACCTCGATGACCCTTGCGCTGGAGGAACAGCGCAAGCGGGCCGAGGAAACGCTGACCCTGCTTGCCGCCGCCCGCACCGATGCCGCCAAGGCCGCGACCACCGGCGATGACCGCGCCGCCCGGCTGGCTGTGGCGCAAGCCGCCCTGACGGCCGAGCAGAAAAAGACCGTCGAGGCCGCGCAGAAGATGGAGCTGTTGAACCAGCAGATCGCCGCCCTGCGCAGCCAGTTGGGCAGTTTGCAGGCGGTGCTTGATGCCTCTGCCGCCAAGGATGCCCAGGCAAAGGTGCAACTGGACGCCTTGGGAAGCCAGCTCAACTCCGCGCTGGCGCAGGTGGCATCGGAACAAAAGAAACGTGCCGAACTGGAAGAGGCGGAACGCAAGCGGCTGGAAAGCGAGAACCAGAACCTTGCGAAATACCGCAGCGAATTTTTCGGCCAGATCAGCCAGATCATGGCGGGCCGCCCCGGCGTGCGCGTGGTGGGCGACCGGTTCGTGTTCTCGTCCGAGGTGCTGTTTCAGCCCGGCTCTGCCGATCTGGCCCCCGAAGGGCAGGCCCAGATTGCCCAGGTAGTGGCGACCTTGAACGAGGTTCTGCCGCAAATCCCGCCCGGCATCGACTGGATCATCCGCGTCGATGGCCACACCGACAATGTGCCGCTGTCGGGCACCGGGGCATTCAAGGACAACTGGCAACTTTCACAGGCCCGGTCTTTGGCCGTGGTGCGCTATATGTCAGAGGTGCTGGGCTTTCCGCCCCAGCGTCTGGCGGCAACCGGCTTTGGCGAATACCGCCCGGTGGCGACGGGCGACACCCCAGAGGCCCGCGCCCAGAACCGCCGGATCGAGTTGAAACTGACCGAACGGTAAGGTTGCGTGACAGCACGCCCCTACCGGTCCCTAGGGTGCGTGCTTTGCATGCGCCAAGCTCAATGCGCCACCCGTGGCCGCCCCGAGGCCACCACCGTCACCGTCCCCTCGATGAACATCTTGCTCCCCTCCACCTCGGCCTCGCGCAATGCGCGGCTGGCGGTGACGTGCAGATCTTCGGCCCCGGCCAGACGCGCCCGCGCCTCTGCCTCGGCACGCAGGGCCGCCTCCATCGCGTCCAGCGCGGCTTCCGGTGCCGTGAAACTCTGCAATCCATCGGCCAGATGCGCCACGAACCGCCCCGGACCGGGTGAGGACACCAGCCCCGTCACCCGCTGGCTGACCTGTCCCACCACAGCCCCGATGGCATTTGCCACCCCGGCATGATCGGGCAGGATGGTTTCGCATCCCAGCTTGTCGCCCACCGCGCCGTAATAGCTGGGCGCCGAGGCCCCCA
>CALRKX020000127.1:0-6692 GCA_943368305.1 Erythrobacter sanguineus | reverse complement strand
GCCGGGGCGCATGGCGTCCCGTCGGTCAGGCCAGAAATGGTGGCATCACCCACGGCATTGCATGGGCGAAGCCTTTCAATCGTAACGACAGAAAGGAGGAAACGAATAACGCACGGCAAAACGGGCCAGAAACAAAGACGGCGCGGGGATCAGCCTTTGGTGCGAACCGCAACAAGCTGACCGCGCGCCTTGGCACCATGGGCCCCCATGACGCCTGCCAACACGGCAGAGGCACATACAAACACAGCCGCGAGGGACAGAACCGTGAAACCAGAAACCATTTTTAAAATCTCCCTCTCGTAAGCCCTTTATGCCAGAAACCTGATCCGGACACTATTCTGCGGGTTGAAGATGCAATGTTTCCCGGTTGTAAACGCAGATTCCCGGATATATCGAATTTTATAATCTATTTCAGATAGTTGTCCGAAGTCTTGGAAAAGCACCTATCCGAAAGGACATGTCCCGTTTTTCCCCGTTTCAGCCCTGTTCCGCCAGCCAGCGTTCGGCATCCAGCGCCGCCATGCAGCCCATGCCCGCAGAGGTGACCGCCTGCCGGTAGATATGGTCGGTCAGATCGCCCGCCGCAAAGACGCCGGGAATCGCGGTGCGGGTGCTGCCCGGTTCGACCGTGACATAGCCGCCCGAATGCAGCGGCAATTGATCTTTCACCAAGTCGCTGGCGGGGGCATGGCCGATGGCGACGAAAAAGCCGTGGCAGGGCACGTCTTTCACTTCGCCGGTCACCAGATTGCGTGTGCGGACGGCGGTCACGCTGGTGGGGGCATCGGTGCCCAGCACTTCGGTGACTTCGCTGTTCCACAGCATTTCGATCTTGGGGTGCTTGAACAGCCGGTCCTGCATGATCTTTTCGGCGCGCAAGGTATCACGGCGGTGGATCAGTGTGACCTTGGTGGCGAAATTGGTCAGGAACAGCGCCTCTTCAACGGCGGTATTGCCGCCGCCGATCACCACCACCTCTTTGCCGCGATAGAAGAACCCATCGCAGGTGGCGCAGGCGGAAACGCCAAAGCCCTTGAACTTTTCCTCACTGGGCAGGCCCAGCCATTTGGCCTGCGCCCCGGTGGCCAGAATGACGGCATCGGCGGTATAGGTGGCGCCGCTATCGGCCTGTGCGCTAAAAGGGCGCGACTGCAGGTCAAGCGCGGTGATGTAGTCCGAGATCACCTCGGCCCCCATCGCCGTGGCATGGGCCTCCATGTTCACCATCAGGTCGGGGCCTTGAATATGGGTCTGGCCGGGCCAGTTCTCGACCTCGGTGGTGATGGTCAACTGCCCGCCGGGTTGCAGGCCCTGCACAAGAATGGGATTCAGCATGGCGCGCGCGGCATAGACCGCCGCCGTATAGCCCGCGGGGCCGGAGCCGATGATCAGAACCTTGGTGTGCCGCGTCTCGCCCATGATGCCCTCTGCCGGATTCGTCCCGCCCGATATAGGCGGTGAAACCGGGGGGCGAAAGGCCCCCGAAGCATTGCCTTTACCGGGGCAGTTTCCGCAAGAGCGCGAAAAATACGGGCAGTTTTCTGCAATATTATTGCGCGCGTCACGTTGCTGGCCTATCTAACGCCCAAAATGGAGTCACCCATGGCCGTCTCGAAGCTGGACCCGATTGATCGCCGCATCCTGGCAGAACTGCAAGCCGACGGGCGGATGACAAACGTGGAGCTGGCCAGCCGGGTCGGCATTTCGGCCCCGCCCTGCCTGCGACGGGTGCGCACGCTGGAAGAGCAGGGCTATATCAAGGGCTATCACGCCGACGTGGACGCGCGCGAACTGGGGTTTGAAGTGCGGGTCTTTGCCATGGTGCGGTTGCGCAGCCAGGCCGAGGTGGACCTGTCGGCCTTCGAGCGGCGCTGCAAGGAATGGCCGCTGGTGCGCGAGTGCCACATGCTGAACGGCGAGATCGACTTTATCCTGAAATGCGTGGCCCCCGATCTGTCGAGTTTTCAGTATTTCCTGACCGATCAGTTGACGGCGGCGGACAATGTGGCCTCGGTCAAGACCAGCCTGGTGATCCGCTGCGCCAAGGACGAGCCGGGCCTGCCGTTCGATGTGCTGGAAGAGCGGCTGGCGAAGAACGCCTGACCTAAGGCCGGGGGGCCAGCCCCCCGGACCCCCCGGGATATTTATGAACAGATGATAGGGATCAGTCTTCGGGCGGGTCGCTGAATTCGGTTTCCAGAAAGCGTTCAAAGGCGTCAAGGTCCACGGGTTCGAACTGGCCGAAGCCCTGCATCCAGACCGAGGCAGCGCGGAAGGCGTCGGGATCGAGCTTGCACCAGATGACGCGGCCGCGCTTTTCGCGGCTGATCAGGCGGGCGTCGGCCAGAACCTGAAGGTGCTTGGAGATGGCGGCCAGGCTCATCTGGAAGGGTTCGGCCACATCGGTGACGGCCATGTCATCTTCCAGCAGCATCGACAGGATCGCCCGGCGGGTCGGATCGGCAAGGGCGGCGAAGACAGGGCTGAGGGGGTCGGTCATGCGCGCATCTGGCCGGGATTTCAGGGGATCGTCAACCGAAAGGTTGAATATGGCTTGCGGCGGAAATGTGCCGAAATCTGAACCGGCGTGTTGAGGGATATTTGGAAAATCACATGATATCAGATGTTTGCGTGTGGACGCTTTGCTTGACTCACAATCGCGTGCTGCGTAGGTTCGCGGCGACTGTTCCGGGGGCCGTCTGATGCCTGAAACGCCCGATCCTGATCGCCTGCGCGCCCTTGAGGCGAAGCTGGCGGCGGCCAAGGCGGCAAGGGCCGAACCCGCGGAAACAGCCAAGGGATTTTCGCAGGGCGAAGTGGCCTGGCGGATGGTGTCCGAACTGGTTGCCGGAATGGTGATCGGCCTCGGGATTGGCTTTGGGCTGGACCATGTGTTCGGCACGCGCCCCATCTTCCTGGTGATATTTGTTCTGCTGGGCTTTGTCGCAGGCATCCGCACGGTGATTGGTACCGCGCGCGACATGCAGGTCAAGGCCGAAGCGCAACGACAAGGGCAGGGAGACCTGCCGGAACCAAAGGATGACAGACGTGGCTGAAGGCGCCTTTGCAATTCACCCGATGGACCAGTTCGTCGTGAAACGCTGGTTCTGCCACGATGAGCCGGCAACGCCGCTGATCAACGAATGCACCCAAGGCATCCATTGGTATGACATCACCAATGTCACCGTCTGGATGGCCGTGGCGGTTCTGGTGATCACGCTGCTGATGGTGGTCGGCTCTCGCGGTCGTGCGGTCATTCCGACCCGCCTTCAGTCGGTCGGTGAGGTGATTTATGGCTTCATCCACAATATGGTCGAGGATGTGGCGGGGCATGACGGGGTAAAGTATTTCCCGTTTGTGATGACGCTGTTCCTGTTCATCCTGTTTTCCAACCTGCTGGGCCTGTTGCCCAAGTCGTTCACCCCCACCAGCCATGTCGCCGTCACCGTGACGCTGGCGCTGATCGTGTTCCTGTTCGTGACCCTCTTGGGGCTGGCGCGCAAGGGCATCGGGTTTCTGGGGATGTTCTGGGTTTCCTCTGCGCCATTGGCGCTGCGCCCGGTGCTGGCGGTGATCGAGGTCATTTCCTACTTCGTGCGCCCGGTCAGCCATTCAATTCGTCTTGCGGGCAACCTGATGGCGGGCCACGCCGTCATGAAAGTGTTCGCGGGCTTTGCCTCGATGGCGGTGATCTCGCCGGTCGCGATCGGCGCGGTTTCGGCCATCTACGGGCTGGAGCTGCTGGTGGCCGTGGTCCAGGCCTATGTCTTTACCATTCTGACCTGCGTCTATCTGAAAGACGCGGTGGGCGATGCCCACCACTAAGGTCTGAACCCTACCCTCAAACATCGAATACCAAAGGAGAAAATCATGGAACAAGTTGGTGAACTCGCCCTGCTCGGCAAATACATCGGTGCTGGTCTGGCTGCTATCGGTCTGGGCGGCGCTGGTATCGGCGTGGGCAACATTGCCGGCAACTTCCTGGCGGGCGCGCTGCGCAACCCGTCGGCTGCCGCTTCGCAAACCGCGAACCTGTTCGTCGGCATCGCCTTTGCCGAAGCTCTGGGGATCTTCTCGTTCCTGATCGCCCTGCTGCTGATGTTCGCAGTCTGATCCTGACCGTCTAACGTCTCGGCCGGAGGGGCGCGCTGCTCCACCGGCCAAGTGTTTCAAGACCGTGAGGAAATGACATGGCGACCGAAGCGCATGAAGCGGCACCGGCGTGGCACGCCACCGGGATGCCGCAGCTTGATATCACGACCTGGGCGAACCAGATCTTCTGGCTGGTGGTTGCGCTTGTCGTGATCTTTCTTGTGTTGTGGCGCGTGGCCCTGCCCCGGATCGGGGCGGTTCTGGCCGAACGCCGTGGCACCATCACCAACGACCTTGCTGCGGCGGAAGAGCTGAAGCAAAAGGCGGTCGCCGCCGAAAAGGCCTATAACGACGCGCTGGCAGCCGCCCGTGCCGAGGCGGGCCGCATCGTGGCCAAGGCCAAGGCCGACATTCAGAGCGATCTGAATGCAGCCATTGCCAAGGCCGATGTCGAGATTGCCGCGAAAACGGCGGAATCGGAAAAGGCGCTGGCCGAAATTCGGGCCGGAGCAGAGCAGGCCGTTTCTGCGGTGGCGCTGGATACGGCGGATGCCGTGGTTTCGGCGCTGGGTGGTCAGGCCGATCCGGCGGCCGTCAAGGCTGCGGTTGCTGCCGCGTTGAAAGGGTAAGTCATGAAGAAACTCAGCTTTACCCTTGCTGCGCTGACCGCTACGCCGGCGATGGCGGCCTCTGGTCCGTTCTTCTCTCTTCACAACACCGATTTCGTGGTGTCGGTGGCGTTCATCGTGTTCGTGGCTATCCTGCTGATCGCCAAGGTTCCGGCGAAGGTGGCCGGGCTGCTGGATGGTCGCGCCGCGACCATCAAGGCCGAACTGGAAGAGGCCAAGGCGCTGCGCGATGAGGCGCGTGCGCTGCTTGCGTCCTACGAGAAGAAGCACAAGGAAGTGCAGGATCAGGCCGACCGCATCGTGGCCTCGGCCAAGGAAGAGGCTGGCGTTGCGGCGCAAAAGGCCAAGGACGATCTGAAGCTGTCGATCGCCCGCCGTCTGGCAGCGGCGCAAGACCAGATCGCTTCGGCCGAAACGGCTGCGGTGCGCAAGGTGCGTGAACATGCGGTCGATGTGGCCGTGGCTGCCGCCTCTAGCGTGCTGGCCAAGCAAAAGACCGCTGCCAGTGCCGCCGCTTCGATTGACGATGCGATTGCACAAGTGGAAGCCAAGCTGCACTAAGCCGTCTGGTGGTTGAATTGTAAAAGGCCCGGGGGAAACCTTGGGCCTTTTGCGTTTGGGGTATTGCGCGGCGAGGCAGGGGGAGAGCGATACTCCGCCAGATCCCGGCCTTAGCGGGTGTTTTCGTGGTCCAGCCGCTGGCGGGCGATGGCCTCGTTTCGTTCGGCGCGTATCTGGTCGGACATGGCGCTGTGAACATAGTCCATATGCGCCTCGACCGCCGCGCGGGTGGCGGCGGGGTCGCGGCGTTGCAGGCCCGAATTGATGGCGCGGTGCTGGTCCAGCAACTGGTCGCGGGTGATGCGGTTCTTGAACATCATCTGGCGGTTATAGAACACGCCGCCGCGCAGCAGGTCATACATCGACCGCATCATGTGCAGCATGACGACATTGTGGCTGGCCTCGATGATGGCCATGTGAAAGCTGGCATCCAGTTCCGCCTCATCCGTCGGGTCGCGCTTGAGGTGGGCGGCCTCCATCTTGGAAAATATCGTGCCGATCACTTGCAGATCAGTGTCAGAGGCCATGCGGGCAGCACGTTCGGCGGCCAGCCCCTCCATATCACGGCGAAAGGCGATATAGTCGAACACAGCCTCGTCATGGCTGGCGAAAAGCTGGATCAGCGCGGGCGCAAAGGCAGAGCCAAGCACATCGCCGACAAAGATGCCGGAGTTGGGGCGGCTGATCAGCAGGCCGCGCGCTTGCAGGTCCGCGACCGCTTCGCGCAGGCTGGGCCGCGAGACGCCTAGTTTGTCGGACAATTCGCGTTCTGACGGCAGACGCTCACCGGGGCGCAGGATGCCGCGCAAGATCAGAAGTTCGACCTGACGAACCACACTATGCGACAGTTTCTCGGCTTCGATCTTGTGGAAAGGCATGGTGTCCTCTGCGATTGGTCGAAGAATATGACCAATCTGTGCCAATCTTCAATGCGAAAGGGCCGGGAAACCCGGCCCTTTGCCCAAGATTTCGGCGTTTTGCCTAGCGATAGGGACGGATGATGATTTCCACTCGACGATTCTGGGCACGTCCCGCTTCGGTGGCATTCGAGGCGATCGGCTGGGTCTTGCCCTTGCCGATGGTCTGGATGCGCGACGATGGAACGCCCGAATAGGACAGGATGTTGGCAACAGACGAGGCGCGGCGCTGCGACAGGTCCATGTTATAAGCGTCCGATCCGGTGCTGTCGGTATGGCCGATGACCTGAATGGCGCTGTTGGGATATTTCACCAGGCTGTTGGCCACCGCCTGCACATCGCGTTGCAGATCGGGGCGCAGGGTGGCGCTGTCGGTGGCGAACAGCACGTCTTGCGGCATGTTCACGACCAGATAGTCGCCATAGTTGGTGACGGTGATATTTGGGTTCGACAGGCTGCCGCGCAATTCTGCGGCCTGACGGTCCAGATCCTT
>CALRKX020000126.1:0-6718 GCA_943368305.1 Erythrobacter sanguineus | reverse complement strand
GATGAAATACACACCCACCCCCTTGGACCGGATCAGCCGCGCCACCTGTTCCACCTTGGAAATCAGCGCCTTGGGTGCATCGGTGAACAGCAGATGCGCCTCGTCGAAGAAAAACACCAGCTTGGGCTTGTCGGGGTCGCCCACCTCGGGCAGCGTTTCGAACAGTTCCGACAGCAGCCACAGCAGGAAGGTTGCGTAAAGCCGGGGCGAATTCATCAGCTTGTCGGCCGCAAGGATGTTCACCATCCCCTTGCCCGCCGCATCGACGCGCATCAGGTCCATCAGGTCCAGCGCCGGTTCGCCGAACATCTCTGTCGCCCCCTCGTTCTCCAGCACCAGCAGCCGGCGCTGGATCGCCCCGACAGAGGTGGTGGACACAAGGCCATAGCGCGCCGAAATCTCATTGTCATGTTCGGCAATAAAGGTCAGCAAGGCCTGCAAATCCTTGAGGTCAAGCAGCGGCAGTTGCTCTTCATCCGCCATGCGGAAGGCGACGTTCAGCACCCCTTCCTGCGGCTCGCTCAATTCCAGCATCCGCGACAGCAGCAAGGGCCCCATATCCGCCACTGTCGCCCGGATCGGATGCCCCTGCTGGCCATACAAATCCCAGAACGTCACCGGGCTGGCACCGTATTCCAGCGTATAGCCAATGGTCTGCGCCCGCTTGAGAAATGCGTCATGCAGCTTGCCGCTTTGCGAACCAGCCACCGCGATACCCGACAGGTCACCCTTCACATCGGCGGCAAAGACCGGCACGCCCTCGTTCGAAAACCCCTCGGCCAGCACTTGCAGCGTCACGGTCTTGCCGGTGCCCGTTGCCCCGGCAACCAGCCCATGGCGGTTGCCGAATTTCAGCAGCAGGTTCTGCGCGACGCCGTAGCCTTCTCCGCCGCCACCGACAAAAATCGTCTCACCCATTCCAGCACCTCCGGGGGCATTCGTTCGCAAGCATTTCTCGCAGCCGCGATACGAGGGCACAATACATTCTTAACCCATTCCTGCCAGCCTGCCCTTGCCGGGGTTTTGGGTTTTCCCCGGCGTTTTTCCTCCCTGTCAGACTGGCCGCGCCCCTGAAAAGGCGCGGCTTTTTTTCATGTTTCCCTCCGGCGACCGGGTCGCAAGAATCCTAGTTGACGGCTTTGTGAAACCGCCGTAGCGTCTGGCCCATAAAGTCGGCCAGTCCGACAGGGAGCAAAAAAGCAATTGCAAAAGGGCCAGCCACGCTGGCCCTTTTGAGTTTTCTGTACCCCTGTCCTGGCTGGCAATTTGCCGCGCAAAGCTGTGTTACAAGGCCATTTTCAGACCTGACTTGGGGGGCGCAGCATGCTATGGCAGCGCCGGTTCAACAAGAAAGTGACAGCAATGTCGTCCTATTCCCTTCCCCGCACGCTGGCTTTGGCCCTTGGTTTTGGTCTGGCATTGTCCGGCACTGCCGTTCTGGCGCAAGAAGCCGCCGCCCCGGCCGAAGCCGCCCCCGGCGCAGACTTGAACATGGGCAGCACCCCCGGCGCGCCCAAGCTGAAAGAGGAAAAAGACGCCCAGCCGGGTGATCTGTATCTGGGTGGCACGTTCGAGCTGTGGGAGCTGCGCTGCGTCAAGGCGAAGGACGGTTCCGATCCTTGCGAGCTGTACCAGCTTTTGAAGGACGGCAAGGGCAATGCGGTGTCCGAGATCAGCATGTTCCCGTTGCCCGCTGGTGGCAAGGCGGCTGCCGGGGCCACGGTGATCGTGCCGCTGGAAACCCTGCTGACCTCTAACCTGACGCTGACGATCGATACGGCGCAGCCCAAGGTTTACCCCTTCACGGTTTGCGGCTCGGTTGGCTGCGTGGCCCGCGTCGGCTTTACCGCCGACGAGGTGGCCCAGTTCAAAAAGGGCGCCAAGGCGACGCTGACCATCGTGCCGTTCGCCGCACCCGACCAGAAGGTGAACCTGGATATTTCGCTCAAGGGGGTCACCGCCGGGTTTGAAACCATCACGGTTCCGGCAAAGCCCGCAGGCAACTGACCTTCGGCGAAAACCTTAAAAACCCCGCACTTGGCGGGGTTTTTTTTATGTCCGACGCAGGGCCAGAACTGCATTCAACCCGCCAAAGGCAAAGGCATTCGACAGCGCCACATCCACCCGCGCCTGCCGCGCCTGATTGGGAATGATATCCAGCGGGCAGTCGGGGTCAGGCTGTTGCCAGCCCATCGTCGGGGCCACCACCCCGTTCCTCAAGGCCATCAGGCAGGCCAAAAGCTCCACCGCCCCGGTCCCGCCGATCAGGTGGCCATGCATGGATTTGGTCGAAGACACCAGCAGCCGCTGTGCATGATCGCCGAACACCTGCGCAATCGCCGCGCATTCGCTGCGGTCGTTGGCACTGGTGCCGGTGCCATGGGCGTTGATGTAATCCACCTGATCAGGCCGCAGGCCTGCATCGGCCAGCGCCCCCGCCATCGCCCGCCGCGCGCCCTCGGTCGAGGGCACAACGATGTCAGCGGCGTCCGAAGTCATCGCGAAACCCGCAACCTCGGCCAGAATCTCGGCACCGCGCGCGGTTGCGTGATCCCAGTCCTCGAACACGAAGATCGCGGCACCTTCGCCCTGCACCATGCCGCTGCGGTTGGCCGAAAACGGGCGGCACGCCTCTCGCGACATGACGCGCAGGCCCTCCCAGGCCTTGATGCCACCAAAGACCAGCATCGCCTCGGCCCCGCCCGCCAGCATCACGGGTGCGGCACCCGAGCGCACCATCTGAAATGCCAACCCCATCGCGTGGTTTGATGAGGCGCAGGCCGTCGCCACGCTGAACACCGGCCCCATCAGCCCGAATTCCATTGAGATGTGGCTGGCGGCTGCGTTCATCATCAGGCGGGGCACGGTGAAGGGATGTACCCGCGATTTCCGCTCTTCGTAAACCGCGCGGTAGCTTTCGTCCTGCGTGATCAGCCCACCGCCCGCCGTGCCGGTCACCACCCCGGCGCGCTGGCCCAGCTCCGTGAAATCCAGCCCGGATTGCGCAACAGCCTGCCGCGCGGCAACCAGTGCGAATTGGGAGAAACGGTCCAGCAGCCCCAATTGAGCCTTGTCGAAATGCGCCTCGGGCTGAAACCCCTGCACCTGCGCACCGATCTGTACCGCCAGCCGCTCGCGGTCGGGCACATCAAGTGGGCCGATGGCGCAGCGGCCCGCAGCCATGGCGGCAAAGGTGCTGGCCACATCCGCGCCCAGCGGATTGACCGTGCCCGCCCCGGTGATGGCAACGCGCCTCATGTCGCCGCGATCAGCCCTTCGACCGCCGCGACAATGGCCCCGACCGAGGAAATATCGAACCCACTTTTCTCCGGCTCGTTCGCGTTGAACGGCACCGAGATGTCAAACGCCTCTTCAATGGCAAAGATCGATTCTACCAGCCCCAGGCTATCGATGCCCAGACTTTCCAGCGTCGAGTCCATCCGCACATCAGAAGGGTCAAGCACCGCCTGTTCGGCGATGATGGCAATGACCTTTTCGGCAACTGTTCCGCTCATACGCATTCTCCTGTCGGCTGGTCCTTACGCTGGCGAGTGTGACGGTTCAGTCACCGGAAGATGACGCGCCGACGATCTTTTCAATCTCGCCCACACGGGCGGCCAGCCTTGGCAGACGGCGCAGCGCCTTTTGCATCTCGACATGCGCCTCCATCTTCACCGCAGGATAGCCCAGCAACACCCGCCCCGCCGGCGCATTGGTGAAAATCTTGGTGCCCCCACCCGCAATAACATCATCGCCGACAAAGATGTTGTCATTCACACCGCATTGCCCCGCCAGCACCACGCGGTTGCCGATACGCGACGACCCTGCGATGCCGACCTGACCACAGATCAGGCTGTCATCGCCGATCTGGACGTTGTGGCCAACATGCACCTGATTATCCAGTTTGGTGCCTTTGCCGATGGTCGTGTCACGGATCGTGCCCCGGTCAATCGTGCAATTGGCACCAATCTCCACATCATCACCAATCGTCACCGCGCCAAGCGAGTGAATCCGTGTCCAGCTTTGTTCGTGAATTTCTTCGCGTTTTCCAAGGGTTTCGCGAATTTCCTCAACTCCGGACTTTTCGGGCGTGACAAAGGAAAACCCGTCAGAGCCGATCACCGCGCCGGGCTGGCAGATAAAGCGGTCGCCGATGGTCACCCGTGCGCCGATCCGCGCGCCCTGACAGACCAGTGCATCATCGCCAATCCGCGCGCCTTCGGCGATGGAAACATGGCTGGCAATCCGCGCCCGCGCACCAATGACCACCCCTGCCCCGATGGTGACAAACGGGCCAATCGCTGTGCCCGCACCGATCTGTGCCGTGGGGTCGATCACCGTTAGTGGATGAATCCCCGGCGCGATCTGTGGCCCAGGGTCCAGCATCCGGCTCAGCCCGGCCATGGCCAGCCGCCCGCGTGGGGTAAAAATCGCGGCCTTCAGGCCCAAGCCCTGCCAATCGGCCCCAGGCCACAGCATCGCCACCCGCGCCTGCCCCTTGGCCAGACCGGGGGCATATTTCGGGTCCATCGCCAGCGCCAGCGCCTGTGGCCCCGCCATGGCGGGTTCGGCGGCATGGGTTACTGTCAGCGTCAGATCACCGGCGGCTTCGGCCCCGATGGCTTGGGCAATCTCGGCAACGCTATGCGCCATGGTCCCTCTCCGTTTATCGGGAAAGACTTAGCCCTGAACCTGCGGCAAAACCACCCCGGCCTCGCTCAGCGCCCGGAAAATCGCCGCGTCACGGCCATAGATGTCATTGCGGTAACCGATGGTGCCGCGCGTCGTGGGCCAGGCGGTGAAATAGACCAGATGGACCGGCACTTTCACGTCCAGCCGCACCAGGGATTCGCGCCCCCCATCCAACTCATTCTTAAAAACCCCCTTGGGATCATCGGTCTGCCGCGCCAGAAGTGCATAGGCAAAATCGAACGGGTCTCCCAAGCGGATACAGCCATGCGAATAGGCGCGCACCTCATTGGCGAATAGGTTTTTCGACGGCGTATCATGCAGATAGATGTTGTACTGATTTGGGAACATGAACTTCACCAACCCCAGCGCATTGCCATCCGACGGCGGCTGACGCATCGAAAACGGGAAAGAGCTGGCCGAATAGGCGGCGAAATTCACCGCACCGCGCGGCACCACCCGACCCGACCGGTCCACCACCTGAATATGGCTGACGGCATTCGGGTTCTTTTGCAAAAGCGGCAGATATTCCTTGACGATGATCGACCGAGGCACCCCCCAGGACGGGTTCACCACCATATATTCCATCTCGTCGGAAAACTCGGGCGTGCGGGTGTCGGCCGAATTCTTGCCAATCACCGCGCGGGTCTGAAAGGTCACCGCGCCGCCGTCCATGATCTTGGCGGTAAAGTCGGGCTGGTTCACCCAGATATGCCGGTCACCGCGCGGCGCATCGCCCATCCAGCGCAGCCGTTCCATCGCGACCGTCACCGATTTCAGCCGCTCTTGCGGCGGGGTGTTCAGCGCGGCCAGGGTGCTGTCGCCCACCACTCCGTTGGCGGTAATGCCGTTATCGGCCTGATAACGCTGAACCGCGCGCACCATGGGGCGATCAAAGGTGCCACTTGCGGAATGCGGCAGATAGCCAAGCGCCACCAGACGGTCGCGCAGCGCCACCACCTTGGGGCCAACGGCACCGGGCGACAGTTCGCCTGGCAACTCCGCCCCCCAACCACCAGAGGCGATGATCCCTTCCAGTCGCAGTTTTTCCTTCAACAGCCGGGCATATTCCGGGGCAGAGGGCGGAAGGCTTCTGAAAAAGTCCCAAGGGTCGCCTGCCGCAAAAGCCGCGAGCGTTGCCCCCGCCTCTGGCCTGGCGATATCGCGCACGATGGTCTTGTCCAGCTTTTTCGGCGCAATCACCCCCGCCTTCAGATCTCCGGCAAAGGTGACGAAGGCGCGGCTCATCGCAACCTCCAGCCGCCCGCGGTCCCCTTCGGTCACAGCACTGTGGAAGGCGGCAACCAGCGTGTCGCGGCCATAGCGCGCCGGCGGCAGGCCCTGTTCGGCCGCCGCATCCAGCGCGGTCAGAAACGCCTCGCGCCGCGCCGCATCAGCAGGGCCTGTCCACAGCGTCTGATAGCCGCGTGCCTGATAAAAGGCGGCGATTCCCGCGGTATCGTTGCCCTCGGCGTTCACCGCCTCGGCCACCGATTTTATGAAGGCGGTCGGCAGCCCCTGCCCCTGTGCACTGGCCGCCAGCGCAAGGCCCATGGCGGCTGTCAGCAAGGCTTGGCGGAAGGTCTGGCGCAAATGCAGCTTGAGAATCGTCACGAGGTGGCCTTCAAGGTCAAAATGACAGGATTTCAGGCAGTTTCGACCATATTTCCCAGGGTGTAAACCGCTCCTGCCCGATCTCTTGCAATCTGCGTCACAGCCGCCGCAATCGTTTCCGAAACCGGCAGTGCGGAATTCCCCACCTTGCGGGGGCCGCATTCAGCAATTTTTTGCCGATTGCCGCCAAGGTGAGTCGGGACGGCGTTTCTGCACTTTGGTCCGGCCTCAAACCGTGCCATACAGTCCGTGCTTGTGGGACAAGTGCTAAATCGCCGGGTACAGGCGGTCAAAGACCAGCGATGGGACAGGCAAGAATGGCTATGGCGGGTAATCCGGGTTTGACCCGGCGGGGACTTTTGGGTGTTTTCGCGGCAACTGCCGTGGTTGCAGCACCCACCTACAGTAACGCCTT
>CALRKX020000125.1:0-6722 GCA_943368305.1 Erythrobacter sanguineus | reverse complement strand
CATGGCCGATGGCGGTCAGGAACTCGGCAATCGTCTGTGCATAGGCCTGTGGCTGTTCGGTCATCGGCAGGTGGCCCGCGCCGCGGATCAGATGAAAGCGGTGACCCGGTACCAGCGCAGCGGTTTCGCGCAACAGGTCTGGCGGGGTGGAGCCGTCATTGGCCCCGGCGATGGCCAGCAGGGGCAGGCGCAGGGTGGCGGTGGTTTCGTAGAAATCGGTGCCCGCGATGGCGGCAGCACAGCCACACCAGCCCTCGACCGGGGTGGAGGTAAACCGCGCTCTGGCGGCGGGCATCGCCGGGTTGGTTTGCCACTGGCGGCCAAACCAGCGTTCCATATTGCCATCGGCCAGTGCGGCAAGGCCGTTTTCGCGGGCCGTGGCGATGCGGGTCTGCCATTGCGTGGCGGTGCCGATGCGAGCGGCGGTGTTCGACAGGATCAGGCCGCGCACAAGGTCCAGCCGTTTGACGGCAAGGCCCTGCGCGATCATGCCGCCGATCGAAAGGCCCAGAACCACGGCCTCTTTCATGGCGAAATGGTCCATCAGGCGTTCGGTATCGCGGATCAGGGCGCCCATGGCATAGGGGGCGGCGGGCACGTCGGACAGGCCATGGCCGCGCAGATCGAACCGAAGGATGCGGTGGCGGGGCAGGGCGGCGACCAGCCCGTCCCAAAGGGTGTGATCGGTGCCAAGGGCGTGGATCAGCACCAGCGGCGGGCCATCCGCCGGGCCGCTGAGGATCGCGTGCAGGCGCAGATCATCCAGCCAGATCAGCATGTTCAGGCCGCCAGCGCGCGGGCAAAGACGCCCGGATCGACATTGCCGCCCGAGGCGGTGCAGATGACGGTATCGGGCAGGTCGGGCAAGAAGAGGGCGGCGGCAAGGGCCACGGCGCCGCCCGGCTCGACGACGATGCGCAGATGGGCAAAGGCAAGTGCCATGGCGCGCAAGACCTGATCTTCGGTCACGACCAGCCCCGGCCCGCACAGGCGATGCAGGATGGGAAAGGTGATCTCGCCCGGTGTCGGGGTGACGATGGCGTCGCAGAGCGAGCCTGAGAGGGTGGCGTTCCTTTGCCGCGTGCCGCTGGCCAGCGAACGGGCGGTATCGTCAAAGCCCTCAGGCTCAGTGGGGCGCACCCGCAAGCCGGGGGCGTGGGCCGCCAGCGCAAGGGCGATGCCGGCGGTCAGCCCGCCGCCGCCGCAACAGGTGAGGACATCGGCGGTGGTGACGCCCGCTTCGGTTGCCTGTTCGGCAATCTCCAACCCGACGCTGGCCTGCCCGGCGATGACCTGCGGGTCGTCATAGGGGCGGATCAGGGTCAGCCCCTGTTCAGCAGACAGCGCGGCGCCAAGGGCGTCGCGGTCCTGGGTTTCGCGGTCATAAAGGACGACGGTGGCGCCATAGGCGCGGGTATTGTCGATCTTCACCGCAGGGGCATCGGCGGGCATGAGGATGGTGCAGGGCGCGCCGTGGCGGGCGGCGGCCAATGCCACGCCCTGCGCATGGTTGCCCGAGGAGAAGGCAATCACGCCGCGCGCGCGTTGATCGGGCGTCAGGGCCGACACGGCCGACCAGCCGCCGCGAAACTTGAAGCTGCCGGTCCATTGCAGGCATTCGGCCTTGACGAACACCCGGCGGCCCGCGATCCGGTCCAGCAAGGGGGCGTTCAGCAGCGGCGTGCGGCGGCTATGCCCGGCAAGGCGCGCGGCGGCGGCGTTGATCTGGGCAAGGGTCGTCATGGCAGCACCCGCAGGAATTTCGTAATGGCATCAAGGCTTTCGGGTTCATCGAGAAAGGGCACATGGGCGCGGTCCGGCACGGTGGCCACGATCAGATCGGGGCGGCGGCGCTGCATTTCGGCGACGGTGGTTTCGGACAAGAGGTCCGAATTCGCCCCCCGGATCACCGCCAGGGGCAGGCCCGCGCTGGCATCATACAGAGGCCAGAGGTCGGGCAGGTCGGCCTGAAACGCGGCCAGAAAGCTGTCGCGCAGGGCGGGATCGTATTTGATGCGCAGGCCCTCGGGCGTTTCGTTGTAATGACGGCGCACCTCTTCCAGCCAACGGCTGTCGGGCACATTGGCGAAACCGGGCATGTTGCGCGGCAGGCGGGCGGCCAGTTCGGCATGGGTTTTCGCCGCCGGATTGCGGCCGACGTAATCGAAGATGCGGTCCAGCCCGCGGCGGTGCAGTTCTGGCCCGACATCGTTCAGGCACAGGCCCAAAACCCGGCTGCGCGCCATCGCCCCCAGCCCCATGCCGATCATCCCCCCGCGTGAGGTGCCAAGGATGGCGGCCTTCTCCACCCCCAGATGGTCCAGCAGGGCCAGTGCATCCTGCGCTTCTTGCGGAACGGTATAGGTCGCGGCCCCGGTCCAGTCGCTTTTCCCGCGCCCGCGATAATCCATGCGGATCAGGCGGACGGCGGGCAGATGCGGGGCCAGATAGTCGAAATCGGCCATGTTGCGGGTCAGGCCGGTCAGGCACAGAACGGGCGTGCCCTGACCCTGATCAAGATAGGCCAGCCGCGTGCCGTCTGGGGCGGTAAAGAATTGGGTCATCGCGCGTCTCCTGCCCGGTCAAGCTGGCATGGTCAAGCTGGCATGGGTTCGGCGCGGGGGGAAGGGGGGTCAGACCAGGAAACCGCCGTCGCTGTCATCGCCGGTCTGTTCGGTCAGCGCGTCGAAATCGGGAATGATGACATGGCGCTTGCCTTCCAACTGGATCATCCCGTCACGCTTCAGCGCCGACATCTGGCGGCTGACGGTTTCCAGCGTCAGGCCAAGGTAATCGGCCATTTCCTCTCGTGTCAGCGGCAGATCGAAGGCCAGCGCGCCCTTGGCGGTGCGCAGTTTCAGGCTGGCATCACGCCGCGCGATGATTGCCAGCAGCGAGGCAATCTTTTCGCGCGCGGTCTTGCGGCCCAAAAGCAGCATCCATTCGCGGGCGGCATCCAGTTCATCCAGTGTCATTTCCAACAGGCGCTGGGCGACATGGGGGGTGCGGGCGATCATATCCTCGAACGGCTTCTTGCGAAAACAGCACATCACCAGATCGGTGGTGGCGGTCACGTCATAGGCCGCAATCGACCGGCCGGGGCGGCCCATGAAATCCGATGGCAGCAGCAGGCCCACCATCTGGCGGCGGCCATCCTCCATCGTCTGGGTCAGGGTGGCGATGCCCGAGACGACCGAGGCCACGAAATCCATCCGGTCGCCCGACCAGACCACGGTCTGGCCGACCTGAAAGCTGCGGTAGTATTTGATCTGTTCCAGCCGCGCCAGTTCATCCGAATCACAGCGCGCGCAGACAGCGCGGTGCCGGATGGGGCAATCGCCGCAATCATGCGACAGAAGCTCTATATCGTGATGAGACATGCGGCGCCTGATTGATTTAGGTCAAGGCCCGGTGGTGGGCTTCATACCTAAATACGGGAATGAGCATTGAATCGCAACTGAAGCGGCTGGGGCTATTTGACGCCCGTGTGCCCCGATACACCTCTTACCCCACCGCGCCGCATTTCGCGGGTGGGGTAACGCCCGAAGTTTTCACCTCGTGGATCGAGGCGATCCCGGCGGGGTCGGAGATTTCGCTGTATCTGCATGTGCCGTTCTGTCGGCGGCTGTGCTGGTTTTGCGCCTGCCGGACGCAAGGCACCTCGTCGGATGAGCCAGTGCGCGCCTACGCCCGGGTGCTGAAAGCCGAGATTGCGATGCTGAAGCGGCATCTGGCACCCGGTGTGCGCCTGAGCCGCCTGCATTGGGGCGGGGGCACGCCCACATTGATGCCCGCCGACATGATGCGCGATCTGGCGGATACCGTGTTTCAGACGGTGCCGATGGCCGAGGAGGCCGAGTTCTCGGTCGAGATCGACCCCAACGAGATTGATGCCGACCGGCTGGATGCGCTGGTGGCTGCGGGCATGAACCGCGCCTCGATCGGGGTGCAGGATTTTGACCCCGAGATTCAAAAGACCATCGGGCGCGAGCAAAGCTATGATCTGACGCGTCAGGTGGCCGACATGATCCGAGACCGGGGCGTGCGCAGCCTGAATGCAGACATCCTTTATGGTCTGCCGCACCAGACGCGCGCGCGGATCTCGGATTCGGTGCAAAAGCTGCTGAGCCTGTCGCCCGACCGGGTCGCGCTTTACGGTTATGCCCATGTGCCCTGGATGAGCCGACGTCAGCAGATGATCCCGTCAGATGCAATGCCGACGCCCGAGGAGCGGCTGGGACTGTTTGAAGCCGCCCGGCAGTTGTTCGCCTGGGATGGTTATGACGAGGTGGGCATCGACCATTTCGCCCGGCCCGGCGACGGGCTGGCGGTGGCGGCGCGCAAAGGGGCGCTGCGGCGGAACTTTCAGGGCTATACCGACGATCAGTCACCGGTACTGGTGGGGCTGGGGGCGTCCTCGATCAGCCGGTTTCCGCAAGGTTATGCCCAGAATGCCAGCGCGACGGCGGCCCATACCAAGGCGGTGCGAGAGGGCAGATTCTCGACCCACCGGGGCCATGTGTTTCAGGGCGAGGACAAGATGCGCGCCCGGATCATCGAGGCGCTGATGTGCGATTTCCGGGTGGATATGGAAGAAATCCTGTCGGGCTTTGCCATCACGCCAGAGCGCCTGGACGGGATGTTCAGCACGGTGATGCGGGCCTTTCCGGGCATGGTGGCGCGGGATGCCGATGGTATCTCGATCCCGCCACATGGCCGCCCGCTGACGCGCATGATCGCGCGGGCGTTTGACGCCTATGACCAGACCAAGGCGCAGCATTCGGCGGCGATCTAAGAAAGTGGCCACTCCGGACCTGATTCGGGGTGGTGCGCCACCTGCGCGCGCCATCCCCCACGAGAGGGGGGACGTGCGGCGATCAGGTCTTGGGTGCGAAACCTTCGACAAATTCCACCATGCGCGGCAGGCAGATGCCGTGCAGGTCATAGTTTTCCAGCACGGTCTGGCGCGCGGCGCGGCGTTGGGGCGCAAAACGGTCTGGGTGGGCAAGGGCTTCGGTCAGCGCATGGCTCCAGCCCGGAATGTCGAAGAAATCGACCAGCGTGCCGTTCTTGCCGTGCTGGATCACTTCTTCAACCGGGGCGGTGGCCGAGGCGACGACATGGGCACCGCAGGCCATCGCCTCGACCATCGACCATGACAGGACGAAGGGATAGGTCAGGTAGGCATGGGCACGGGCAACCTGCATCAGCGCCACGAATTGCGGATAGGGCAGCTTGCCGACGAAATGGATGCGGGTCATGTCAAGCCGGTCCTGCACCTCGGCCAGAAAGCGGGTCTTCCAGCCGGTTTCGCCGGGCGGGGCTGCGCCATAGCTGACGCCGTCACCGCCGACAATCACCACCTGCGCCTGCGGCCGGGCCGCCAGCACATCGGGCAGCGCGCGCAGGAAGGTGTGATAGCCGCGATAGGGTTCAAGGTTGCGGTTGACGAAGGTCAGCACCTCATCCCCCGCGGTCAGGATGCGGCCATCGGGCAGGGCAAAGCGGGCGGCGGGTTCGGGGCGCAGGGTGGCGGTGTTCACGCCGTCAAAGATGACGCGGATCATCGCGCGCAAGCTGGGCGGATAGGTTGACGCCTGCCAGCGGGTCGGCGACAGGCCCGCATCGGCATGGGTCAGCGCCTGCCCCAGATAGGCGGCGCGGCCTTGGGCGATCATCACCTGATCAAAGCTGCGGCTGCTGAATTCGGGATCGAACCCCACATCCGCGCCGCGCCCGCGATAGTAGAATTCGGCATAGATGATCAGCCTGGCCTCGGGCCAGACCTCTTTCAGAAACAGGGTTTCACCCCAGCCGGAATGGCCAAAGATCACATCGGGCACATAGCCTTGCTGGCGCAGGTTCAGCGCGGCGCGGGCCACGGTGACGCCCCGGTCGCTCATCATCGCAGAGTTGCGGCCCAGCCGGGCGGCGGCGGGGTCTATGGGTTGGGCGGTGTGCTTGTAGCGCAGGGTTTCGATTGTGCTTTGGCGGGTGTTTGCCGCATCGGTCAGGGCGCGGACATGGTGGCCGCGCTTTTGCAGCTCTGGTGCCAGATGCAGGAACTGGCCGGGGAAATTCTGATGAACGAACAGAACCTTCATGGGCCGAAGGCGGCGGCCAGCAGGGCGCGGGTATAATCGGTCTGCGGGTTGGCAAACAGGGCGGCGCTGTCGCCCGCCTCGACCACATCACCCTCTTTCATCACCATGACCTTGTGCGACAGGGCGCGCACAACGCGCAAATCGTGGCTGATGAAGATATAGGCCAGCCCGTATTTGCGCTGCAATTCGCGCAACAGATCGACGATCTGCACCTGCACCGTCATGTCCAAAGCACTGGTCGGTTCGTCCAGCACCACAAGTTTGGGCCGCAAGATCATGGCGCGGGCGATGGCGATGCGCTGGCGCTGGCCGCCGGAAAACTCATGCGGGTAACGGTCGCGCATGTCGGGGTTGAGGCCAACCTCGGCCATGATGTCGGCCACCATCTGGTCGCGGTTCTGGCCGGGGGCAAGGGCGTGGATGCCAAGCCCCTCGCTGATGATCTCGGCGGCGGTCATCCGGGGCGACAGGCTGCCGAACGGGTCCTGGAACACGATCTGCATATCGGCGCGCAGGGGGCGCAGGGCGCTGCCCGCCAACCCCTGAACGTCGCGACCCATCAGGGTGATGCGCCCTTCGGACTGGATCAGCCGCAGGATGGCAAGGGCGATGGTGGTC
>CALRKX020000124.1:0-6724 GCA_943368305.1 Erythrobacter sanguineus | reverse complement strand
CATACGCATGTCGGTGCGGCTTTGCATATCCAGAATTTCGGTCATCTCTGTGCGCAGCACCACGCGGTCGCCACCTTGCAGGACCACGCCCTCCATCGCGCGGCGCAACGACAGATCGCCGCGCAGCACGTCGATCACCCGCACGCCAGAGCGTTTGAACTGCGGCACCTCGTTCACCGGCTTGCCCACCAGAACCGAATCCTCGGGGATCGCCACTTCGGTGAAATATTTCATCCGCTTCCTGTCACCCAGCAGCGTTGCCATCGACTGGCGCACCGGCAACAGCCGGTTGCCGAACAGCGCAAGATACAGCCCCCCCGCCAGGGTGACGACCAGCCCAAGGGGCGCCACTTCGAACAGGGTGAAATGGGCCAGACCCGCATCCTTGGCCACGCCATCGACCAGAATGTTGGTCGAGGTGCCGATCAGCGTCATCATCCCGCCCAGAACGGTCATGTGGCTAAGCGGGATCAGCAGCTTGGACGGAGCCGTGCCGATCCGCGTCGCAATCTGGATGACAACGGGGATCATCACTGCCACCAGCGGCGTGTTGTTCATGAAGGCCGAAGCCACGGCGACAAAGGCAAACAGCACGGCAATTGTGGTGCGTGGACGGTCCCCTGCATGTCGTTCGGCAATGCCGATCAGCATTTCAACCGCACCGGTCCTGACCAGCCCGCCCATGATCAGGAACATCATGGCGATGGTCCAGGGCGCCGAATTGGCCAGCACCTCGGTTGCGGCCTTTACCGGCAGGATACCGACCACCATCATCAGCGCGGCACCGCCCATGGCGACCACCTCGACCGGATAGGTTTCGCGCAGGAACAGGGTGAACATGCCCGCCAGAATGGCCAGCGCGACGATGGTTTGTGTGGTCTGGTCCAGAACTAGGCCCAACATCGCGTTCCCCCGGTCGTTTCGCGGCATATACGCGCAGGAAAGCGACAAAGGAAGAAAATTCTACAAAACCAGTCGTGATAGCGGTTTTACACCTGTCGGGCGCGCGGGCGCACCAGAAACAGCCCGCCGATCATCAGGGCGGCGGCAATCCAGATGCCCCCTGACAACCGCTCTCCCAAGATCAGCATGGCCCAGAACACGCCCGCAACGGTGACGACATAGCTGGTCTGGCTGGCAAACACCGCCCCCGCCCGCGCGGCCAGCCAGACATAGGTCGCGTAAAGCACGGCATGCAGCGCGGACGAGGCGACCAGCGCCCATTCCGCCCGGCCCAGCGGCAGCGGCGGCGTGAACCATTGCCCCGTCAGCAGCGCCAGCGGCACGCACAGCACCAGCCCGGCGATCGAGGCGCCCAACATCGCCTGAATGGCGTCCATCGTGCCAATGCCGGTGCGGGCGACATAGGTCGCCTCTAGCGCGTAGAACAGCGGGCCGACCATGGCCACCGGCAGCCATGCAGCCATCGCCGGATCAGGCAGGGCGGCACCGGGCAGCGCAATCACCCCCACCCCCGCCAGACCCAGCGTCAGCCCGCCAAGGCGCGACAGCGAAAAGCGGTCCATCCCCAGCGCCAGCGCCATGGGAAAGGCGATCAGCGGGATCGAGGCGATGATGATCGACATGATCCCTGCCGGCAGATGAGTGACCGACAGGTAGAAGGTATAGTTCGGGATCAAGGTGCCAAGAACGGCGACCACCCCATAAAATCGCAGCGCAGCACCTGTCAGCGGCAGCCGTTTGCCGCGCAGCAGCGTCAGCGCCCCCAAGACCAGCACACAGACCACCAGTTGCCACAGGATCAACCCGAACGGCTTGTGCCCGGTCGAGGCGGCAATCTTGCCAAGCGGTTGCGTGCCACCCCAGCCGATGCCCAACACCACCAGAATGATCAGGTAAAGGCGCGACCTCATCATGGTCCGGCCTGCTCCAGCCGCCCACCCTGCCGCACCGCGCGGATGCGGGTGGCCTTGCCGGTGCGGTCATCGGTTTCAACATAGACGCCCGAAAGGGTCGCCTCGCCATTCGCGGGTTCGAACCGGCCACTGGCCATGCCGGTGATAAAGCGACGCAGCGGCTCCAGCTTTTCCATGCCGATGACGCTGTTGTAATCGCCGCACATCCCGGCATCGGACAGATAGGCGGTGCCACCCGGCAGGATCATGTGATCGGCGGTCGGCACATGGGTATGGGTGCCGACGACAAGGCTGGCCTGCCCGTCGCACCAATGTCCCATCGCCATCTTTTCGCTGGTCGCCTCGCAATGCACATCGACAATGGCCGCTTGCACGGCGGCACCAAGGCGGTGGGTTTTCAGCACGGTTTCAATGGCGCTGAACGGGTCGTCGAACGGGCGCTTCATGAACACCTGCCCCAGAACCTGCGCCACCAGAACCTTGCGGCCCTGCGTCGCCTCATAAACCCGTGCGCCTTTGCCCGGGGCCACCTTTGAGAAATTCAGCGGCCGGATGATGCGGCTTTCGCTTTCGGCGAATTGAAGCATGTCTTTCTGATCAAACGCATGGTCGCCCAGCGTGATCACATCTGCCCCCGCCTGCAACAAGACGCGCGCATGGTCTGCCGTAAGGCCCGCGCCCTGGCTGGCATTCTCACCATTGACCACGACGAAATCCAGGCCCCATTCGGCCCGCAGCTTCGGCAGCCGTTCAGCCACCCCGGCGCGGCCCGCGCGCCCCATCACATCGCCAAGGAATAACAGTTTCATAGGCCCGTCCTAGGCCCCGGCGCGGGCACTCGCAAGCCTGCCTGCGACAAGCCGCGCGGCATTTTTGCGCTTCGGCCTTTTCCGCGCCGATGTGGCGGCCTAGCTTTGGTGCATGACCCTGCTTGCCCCGCCCCTTGCACAATGGTTCGCCGAAAAGGGCTGGACGCTGCACCCGCATCAACAGGCAATGCTGGAGCGGGGGGGCGATGCCTCGACCCTGCTGATCGCACCGACCGGGGGCGGCAAGACCTTGGCAGGGTTTCTGCCCACTTTATGCGAATTGGCAGCTTTGCCGTACAAAGGCCTGCATACGCTGTATATTTCTCCACTGAAAGCGCTGACCGCCGACATCCGCCGCAACCTGCGCACGCCGATCGAGGGCGCGGGACTGGCGATACGGGTCGAAGACCGCACCGGCGACACCAGTTACACCCAGCGCCGCCGCCAGCGGGCCGACCCACCGCATATCCTGCTGACCACACCGGAAAGTCTGGCGCTGCTGTTGTCTTACGAGGATGCGCCCCGGATCTTTGACCGCCTGCAACGGGTGATCGTGGATGAGGTGCATGCGCTGGCGGAATCGAAGCGCGGCGATCAGTTGATGCTGTGCCTTGCACGGCTGTACAGCCTTGCCCCCGGCCTGCGACGCGTCGGTCTGTCGGCCACAGTCGAAGACCCGCCCGCACTGGCCGCCTATCTGGGCAAGGGAACCGGCATTCTGCTGGCCGATCCCGGCCCCGACCCCGATATTTCGATGCTGGAAACCGGGGCGCCGCCGCCTTGGGCCGGGGGTGGCGCGCGCCATGCCATACCCGAGATTCTGGAACAGGTGCGCCGCCACAAGACCACGCTGATCTTTCACAACACGCGGGCGCAGGCCGAGATTTTCTTTCATCACCTGTGGTTACAGAACGAAGATGACCTTCCTATCGGCATCCACCACGGCAGCCTGTCGCGAGAGGCGCGCGAGCGGGTCGAGGCGGCGCTGGCCAATGGGGCCTTGCGCGCCGTGGTCTGCACCGGGTCGCTGGATCTGGGGCTGGACTGGGGCGATGTTGATCTGGTCATTCAGGTCGGCGCGCCCAAGAACGTCAAGCGGCTGGTGCAGCGCATCGGGCGCGCGAACCACCGTTACAACGCGCCGTCAAAGGCGCTGCTGGTGCCCGCCAACCGCTTTGAGGTGGTGGAATGCCTTGCCGCCCTGCAGGCAGCCAAGGACCATGATCTGGACGGCGAACCGCGCGGCCCCGGCCCGCGTGACGTGCTGTGCCAGCATATCCTGATGACTGCCTGCGCCGCCCCGTTCGACGCCGACACCCTGTTTGCCGAGGTGGCTCAGGCCGGGCCTTACGCGGCGCTGACCCGCGATCAGTTTGACACCTGCCTCGATTTTTGCGCCACCGGGGGCTATGCACTGCGGGCATATGACAAATGGCAAAGGCTGCTGTTTCGCGGCGGCAAATGGCAATTGCGCGACCCGCGGACGGCGGCGGTGATCCGCCAGAATCTGGGCACGATCATCGACACCGAAACGCTGAAGGTGCGGCTGCGCGGTCGCCCCACCCCCTTGGGCGAGGTGGAAGAGGCCTTTGCCGCCACCCTGACCCCCGGCGACACCTTTCTGATCGGCGGTGAAATCGTGCGGTATGAGGGGCTGAACGAACTGACGGTCGAAGTGACGCGCCAGCCGGGGCGGCAACCCAAGGTCGCGGTGTTCGGCGGCACAAAATTCGCCACCTCGACCTTGCTGGCCGACCGGATCATGGCACTGTTTCAACAGCCACGCTGGCCCGACCTGCCCGCCCACACCGCCCATTGGCTGGCCCTGCAGCGCGAGGTCAGCCGCCTGCCCGCACCCGACCGGCTGTTGCTGGAAAGCTTTCCGCAGGACGGGCGCGAGCATCTGTGCATCTACGGCTTTGCCGGGCGAAATGCGCAGCAGACGCTGGGCTTGCTGCTGACCAAGCGGATGGAGGAGCTGGGGCTGGCCCCGCTGGGCTTTGTGGCCACCGATTACGCCACGCTGATCTGGGGGCTGGACCCGGTGACCGATGCCGCCCCGCTGTTCGATCTGGCCGGCCTGCGGCAGGGGCTGGAGGGCTGGTTGCAAGGCAATGCGGTGATGAAGCGCACCTTTCGCAACGTGGCAATCATCGCGGGCCTGATCGAACGGACGCATCAGGGCCGCCGAAAATCGGGGCGGCAGGCAACCTTTTCATCGGACATACTGTATGACACCTTGCGCCGCTATGACCCCGACCATCTGATGTTGCAGATCACGCGCGAAGAGACGATGCGCGGCATGGTCGATTTCGGCCGGATCGAGGCGATGCTGGCGCGGATTGGCGGGCGGATTGATCTGGTACGGTTGGACGGCGTGACGCCGCTGGCCGCCCCCCTGTTTCTGGAACCCGGCAAGATACCGGTGCAGGGCGCGGGCCGCGAACGTCTGGCAGAGGCCGAGGCGCTGGCCCTGCTGCGCGCGGCGGGCCTTGACTGACCCCCTGCCCCGCGCCAGACCCAGCGCCATGCCCCACACCTTCCGCCTTGGCCCCGCCGACCTGCAAGCCCGCCCCTCTGGCGCGCTGTTCTGGCCCGCGCAGGGGCTGCTTTGCGTATCGGACCTGCACCTTGGCAAATCGGAACGACTGGCGCGGCGCGGTGGCGGCCTGCTGCCGCCCTATGAAACCCGCGCCACGCTGGAGCGGCTGGACAGCGAACTGGAGGCTACGGGCGCGCGGCAGGTGGTCTGCCTTGGCGACAGTTTCGACGATCTGGCCGCCGCCAAGGCCCTGGACGAGGCGGACCGCCTGTGGCTGGCGCGGATGATGGCGGGCCGGATGTGGCACTGGATCGAGGGCAACCATGACCCCGGCCCTGTCGGACTTGGCGGCAGCCTTCGGGCCGAACTGCCGCTAGGAGGATTGGTCTTTCGCCATCAGGGCGGCGGCGAGGGACCAGAGGTCTCTGGCCATTTTCACCCCAAGGTGCGGCTGGCCGGACAAAGCCGCCGCTGTTTCCTGACCGATGGCCAGCGGCTGATCCTGCCCGCTTTTGGCGCCTATACCGGCGGATTGCGGGTGCAAGACCCTGCACTTCAGGCGCTGATGACACCCGGCGCGCGGGCCATCGTGACCGGCCCGCGCTGTCTGGTTATGCCTATGCCGCGCTGCTGACCGCCGCCTCGGCGACCGGGACCGGGACCGGGGCAAGGCCCAGCCGCTCTTCGACCTTGGCACGATTGGCGCGGCTGACCGGAATGCGCTGCCCCCCGCGCATGCGCAGGAACAGTCGGGCGCCATCGCGGTCAACCCCGTCAACCGCGGCCCAGGCCACCCAATGAGAGCGGTGGACCTGATCGCCCTCGGTCGGCTCTGCCTCCAGGATCGCATCACCCAGCCGCATCAGCAAACTGGCGCTGCCAGCGCTGGTCACCACCTCGACGTGATGGTTGTTCACGGTGATCGACCACAGAGCGCCCTGCACCTCTGGCCCCAGACGCCGCAACAGGCGCAGTTCCGGCTGGGAGGCCATCGTGTCGCCTGCAATCTCGGGGTTGTCAGCTGCGGCAAGGGGCTGGACCGACTGGCGCAGCAGGATCATCCCCATGGAGATCGAGCCCACCAGAAGAATGATTTCCCACAGGCCCGGCGTGCTGGTGCGCCGGTCCAGAAAGACAAGCCTGGCGGCCAGATAGAACGGCGGACACAGCACAAGACAGATCAGCGCCGTGGTCAGAACGAAACCGAAGACACTATCCTTCAACCCCAGCCCACCGCAGACAAAGGCGCGGACCATGGTGGCAAACCCGACGCACAGCGCCAGCACCGGCAACCAATAGACCAGACGGCCCAGCAGGCTGACGGTGGCATAGGTGCCAAATGGCCCGGTCGTGGCAAACACGCCAGAGCAGATCACCCAGATGATGTAAGGCGTCTTAGACTGTAGGTCCGACTTCAATTCGGCCAAAAAGCCAGTCATTCGCCCACCAATCAGAATACTACATATTCAACGGGCTAAAGGAATTACCCGGGGGTT
>CALRKX020000123.1:0-6727 GCA_943368305.1 Erythrobacter sanguineus | reverse complement strand
CCCTTGCGCCGGTTGCAGGGCCATCTGGCCGCGCATAGCTGGCTGGTGGCCGACCGCTTCACCGTGGCCGAAATCAACACCGCCGAATGCCTGCGCTATGCCCAGGGCCACCCGACCCTGCTGGCCGAGTTTCCCGCCGTCAAGGCCTGGCTGGATCGCTGCCAGGCCCGCCCGGCGTTCAAGGCGATGTGGGCCGCCCGTCTGGCCGAACCGGAATAGGCCCCTACCGGCACAGACGAGTCTGGCGGATTGAAATGCACATTTTCCAACAAGAGCCCGCCATGACCGCCTTGCCACGCTGCAAATCTGCACCATGACCAAACTGCGCGAACCGCAAAATGTGCTGGACCGCGCCAATTGCAAGCTCGTGGCAATTCTGAAGAACTCGGCGCTGGTGGGCTATCTGGTCCCGGCCGAATCCGTCGGCACGACTTAGCATCGCTATGCGACGATGGAAGATTTGCAAACCAATCTCGAACGGCCGCCGCCCGTGTTCAGCCGGTTCTTGATTGCTTCAAGGACAAATGGCCTTTCACCTGCTGCCCCCCCCGAACTGGTCGAGGCATTGCATGATGCGGCCCTGAACCCCGGCGACCTGCCGGAGAGCGCATTGGACAAGTCGCGGGGCGGCGCCCTTGCGCGCGTAGAAAACCGGCTGGCATATGATCTGATCGGCGATGCCTTCGTTCTGGCGGCGGCCTATGCCGCAGCCATTGCGCAAGGTCATTGCTTCAATAATGCCCACAAGCGTCCCGCTTTTGACGAGATGAACTTCTGCCTTGAACTTCACGGTATCGTTGTTGACTGCCCGATCAAAGTGGCAGGCGATCAGATCATCAAACTGGCCCAGCGCCTGCGCGACGAAGGCGAATGCCGAATGGCTGCGCCAGCGCAGCTAGGCCCACCTTGCGCCCCGGCCCGCCGCACTGTCTAATGCCCCACCCATAACAAGAACCGAGCAGCCATGTCCTCCGACCTTCTTTCCGGCCAAGGCCCGACCTATGACGCCAGCAGCATCGAGGTGCTGGAAGGGCTGGAGCCTGTGCGCGTGCGCCCCGGCATGTATATCGGCGGCACCGATGAACGCGCGCTGCACCACCTTGTCGCCGAAATCCTCGACAACTCGATGGACGAGGCGGTAGCTGGCCACGCCACCCGCATCGAGGTGGAACTGCACGAAGATTACAGCGTCACAGTGCGCGACAATGGGCGCGGCATTCCGGTGGACCCGCACCCCAAGTTTCCGGGAAAGTCGGCGCTGGAGGTGATCCTTTGCACACTCCACGCGGGCGGCAAGTTCAATGGCGATGCCTATGCCACCTCGGGCGGTCTGCACGGCGTCGGCGCCTCGGTCGTCAACGCGCTGTCCGATGTGATGCGGGTTGAGGTGGCGCGCAACCGCGAACTGTTCGTGCAGGAGTTTTCGCGCGGCAAACCTCTTGGCCCGGTCGAAAAGGTGGGCGCGGCCCCGAATCGGCGCGGCACCTCTGTCACCTTCCACGCCGATCCGCAGATATTTGGCAGCCTGACGTTCAAGCCGCACCGCATGATGAAAATGGTGCGGTCCAAGGCGTATCTCTTCTCGGGCGTTGAAATCCGCTGGAAAACGGCGATCCCCGATGGCGACACGCCGCTGGAGGCAACCTTTCACTTTCCCGGCGGCCTTGCAGACTATCTGTCCGATCAGCTCGAAAAAACAACCACCTACGCCGACAAGCCCTTTGCCGGAAAGGTGTCTTTCGTTGAAAAATACGGCGTGCCGGGGTCGGTTGAATGGGCGATCAACTGGACCGCGCTGAAAGACGGTTTCCTGCAATCTTACTGCAACACCGTCCCCACCCCCGAAGGCGGCACGCATGAGGCGGGGTTCTGGGCCGCGATCCTGAAAGGCATCCGCGCCTATGGCGAATTGGCCAAGAACCGCAAGGCCGACCAGATCACCCGCGATGACCTGACCTCGGGCGGCTGCGCGCTGGTGTCGTGCTTTATCCGCGAGCCGCAATTCGTGGGCCAGACCAAGGACCGCCTGTCGACCGAAGAGGCCGCGAAATGGGTCGAAGGGGCGGTGCGCGACCATTTCGACAACTGGCTGGCCGCCGACCCGAAATCGGCCGGGGCGATCCTCGATTTCCTTGTCCTGCGGGCAGAGGAACGCCTGCGCCGCCGTCAGGAAAAGGAAACCCAGCGCAAAACCGCCACCAAACGCCTGCGCCTGCCCGGCAAGCTGGCCGATTGTTCGGCCAAGAACCGCGAGGGGACAGAGCTGTTTCTGGTCGAAGGCGACAGCGCCGGTGGCAGCGCCAAGGCCGCCCGCAACCGGGAAACCCAGGCCCTCTTGCCGCTGCGCGGCAAGGTGCTGAACGTGCTGGGCGCCGCCAGTTCCAAGCTGAACGACAATGCCGAAATTCGTGACATCTGCGAGGCTTTGGGCGTGCAGATGGGCACCAAGTTCAAGGTCGATGACCTGCGCTATGACAAGATCATCATCATGACCGACGCCGACGTGGACGGCGCCCACATCGCCAGCCTGCTGATGACCTTTTTCTTTTCCCAGATGCGCCCGCTGATCGACAAAGGCCACCTCTACCTCGCCTGCCCGCCGCTGTACCGGCTGACCCAGGGGGCCAAGCGGCTATATGTGGCGAATGATGCCGAGAAAGAGAAATGGCTGGCCAAGGGCTTGGGCGGCAAGGGCAAAATCGACGTCCAGCGTTTCAAGGGTCTGGGCGAGATGGATGCGAAAGACCTGAAGGAAACCACGATGGACCCCAAGGTCCGCAAACTGATCCGGGTGACGATTCATGAGGATGAACCGGGCGACACCGGCGATCTGGTAGAGCGGCTGATGGGCAAGAAGCCGGAACTGCGGTTCCAGTATATTCAGGAAAACGCGCGCTTTGTGGAAGAGCTGGATGTGTGACCCGGCGGTGCGTGCAAAGTATGCACCCTCCGGCGTGTTCCGTAAATCCCAGGTAAGGTGCGTGATCTCATGCACCAGCCGCGCCACATCCCGCGGTTGACCTGAACCCTGTAGCGGCCCAAGCTGCCCCCATTCCATCGGGAGGTTTCCATGCGCCTGTTGCCCGCCCTTATTCTTTTTTTCGCAAGCCTCGCCCCCCTTTCCGCCCATGCCGATCAGGTCTGCAAGCCCGCCAAGGGTGCGCTTCTTGCCGTTACCGGCATTGCCGCCAACGATACACTCAGTCTGCGCGACATCGCCGGAACCTCTGGCAAGGTGATCGCACGCCTGCGCCCCAAGGCGCGTGGCATAAAAGCGACCGGTCGCGCCAGCTATCGCACCGATCCCTGCGCGATTGCCTGTCTTGCGGTAGCCGCAGGGGCGGACAAAACCGCGCTTGCTTTGGCAAAATCCTGCAAGGCCAAAGGGTTGATCTGGTATGAAGTGATCAGCCCACGCGGCGCAAAAGGATGGGCCTCTGGCCGGTTCCTGACAGCGGATAATGAGGCAGTTCCCCTGCCGCTGCCAGTTGATGACCCGTTCTATCGCTATACCTGCCAGAACGGCGACCGGATCAACGTGACGCTGCGCGCCGCCACCAAGGATGCCGAGGTGGTGAACAAGGCCGGGCGGTTCCTGTATCTGGGCAAGAAATCCGGCATTCAGGCCATCAACTATGCCTCGCCCGCTTTTGGCGGCATGGCATTGCACGGGAATGAGCGGCGAGTGACTTGGCAGGCACCGGGCAAGGACGCAACGGTTTGCGCGGCCCTGCCATGAAAAAGGGGCGCCGCAGCGCCCCTTTCCTATTGCGGTAGGGTGCCGTGCTTTACACGCCCCTTTTCACATCACCTCAGCCACCTTCACCACGCGGCCCTCGGCCACCGATTTCACCGCCGCATCGGCCAGCGCCAGTGCGATCAGGCCATCCTCGCCCGAGGGTTCTGCCTTGCCCTTGCCGGCCACCGCGTTGATGAAGGCTGCGATTTCGGCGGCATAGGCTTCAGTATAGCGGGTCATGAAGAAATCATGCAGCGGGGGGCGGGTGTAACCGTTGGCCCCTGCCACCTCAATCGACACCGGGCGCTGGTTTTCGGCCGAGGCGAGGCCTTCCGACCCATGCACCTCGATCCGCTGGTCATAGCCATAGGTGGCGCGGCGCGAGTTCGAGATCATCGCCTGCTTGCCCGAAGCCGTCTTGAGCAACACCTGAACAGAGTCAAAATCGCCCGCCTTGCCAATCGCCGGGTCCACCAGCACGGCGGCAGTGGCCACAACCTCGGTCACCTCTTCGCCCAAGAGGAACCGCGCCATGTCGAAATCATGGATCGTCATGTCGCGGAAAATCCCGCCAGAGCGTTTGATGTAATCCACCGGCGGGGCGCCGGGGTCGCGGCTGGTGATCACCACCATCTCCACGTCGCCAATGGTGCCCTTGTCGATCTCGGCCCGCACCGCCTTGAAGTGCGGGTCAAAGCGACGGTTGAAGCCGACCATCAGCGTGCCCTTGTGGGCGCGCACCACCTCCAGACATGCTTTCACGCGGGCCAGCGACAGGTCGATCGGCTTTTCGCAGAACACGGCCTTGCCGGCTTTCACGAAGCGCTCGATCAGGTCGGCGTGGGTGTCTGTGGGGGTGCAGATCACCACCGCGTCAATGTCCTTGGCGGTTTCAATCGCCTCGATGCTGCGCACGTCGCAGCCATATTGATCGGCAATCGCCTGCGCCGCTGCGGGGAAGGCATCGGCCACCGCCACCAGCTTTGCCTGCGCGTCGCCCGTTACCGCCTTGGCATGCACCTTGCCGATGCGCCCGGCGCCCAAAAGCCCGAACCGAACCGTCATGTCTTTCTCCTTCCGGGCCTAGCGCCCGATCTTGCAAATTCAGGCAACGGCGGCGTCAGTGCCGCCTTTGACCCCGGTGATATAGGACACGATGTCATTGCCATCGGTCTCATGCTTGTTCAGGCTGGCCACGATCCGGCCCCGGCGGAAGACGACAATCCGGTCCACCAGATCAAAGACCTGCCGCAGGTTGTGGCTGATCAGAATCATCGGAATGCCGCGCTCCTTCAGGCCCCGGATGATGTTTTCCACCTGCGCGGTTTCCTGCACGCCCAAGGCCGCCGTGGGTTCGTCCATGATCACCAGCTTGGAGGCGAATGCCGCCGTCCGCGCGATAGACACGCATTGGCGCTGCCCGCCCGACATGTTGCGGATCGGGTTGTCCACGTTGGGAATTTTCACCGCCGTGGTTTTCAGCGCCTCCAGCGTGCGGTCGCGCATCGCCTTGCGGTCCAGCCAGGAAAACGGGCCAAGGCGGAACTTGTACAGCTCGCGCCCCAGAAACAGGTTCGACGGCACGTCCAGATCATCGGCCAGGGCCAGCGTCTGAAACACGGTCTCAATCCCCGCTTCACGCGCTTCCAGCGGGCCGGTGTGGTTCACCTCTTGCCCGTCGAAAAAGATCTGACCGCCCGACTTTTGTTCAACCCCGGTCACCTGACGCACGAAGGTGGATTTGCCCGCCCCGTTGTCGCCCACCACCGCCACATGCTCACCCTGACGCAGGATGAAATTGGCGTCTTCCAGCGCATGAACCCCGCCATAGCGTTTGGTCAGGCCGCGCGTTTCAAGAATGATATCGCTCATCATATCCCCCCTCAGCCGCGCGCACGGCTGCGTTGCCGCCATTGGTCCAGCACCACGGCGCCGACGATGATCACGCCTTTGACCATCTCTTGATAGTACGCATCCAGACGGATCGAGGTGAAGCCAGAGATGATGACCGAAAAGATCGCCGCCCCCAGAACCGTCCCGATCATCGACCCACGGCCACCCGACAGCGACACACCACCGATGACGGCCATGGCGATGGCGTCCAGTTCGTACATCACCCCCATGCCCGCCTGCGCGGTCAGGTTCTTCGAGGTCAGCAAGATCGCCGCCACCGCCGCCAGGGCACCTGCAATCATGTAAACCAGCACCTTGTGCCGGTCGACCGCGATACCCGACATGCGCGCCGCCGCCTCGTTCGAGCCGATCGCATAGGTGCGCTTGCCATAGACGGTGCGGATCATCACCACCTGAAACAACACCGTCAGCAGGGCAAAGATCACTGCCGGATTCTGGCCGGGCCAGTGCAACAGGCCAAAGGACAGCGTGCCCAAGAGGTCACCATTTGCCAGACCGGCATAGCTTTCGGTCGGAAAGCTGACCGGCTGGCCGTTCGACCACCACCGCGCCACGCCGCGCGCCGACACCATCATGCCCAGCGTGGCGATGAAGGGCGGGATTCTGGTATAGGCAATCAGCAAGCCGTTGATCATCCCGGCGAAAAGCCCGCAAGCCAGCCCCACCAAAATGGGGGCGATCACTGGCAGGTCCATCGCCCAATCGCCCAGAACGGCCTTGGGGTTGGGGTTGCCGTTGACCATGGCGGTCTGCGCAAAGCTCATCACGATCATCGCCGTGGCCCCCACGACAGAGCCGGACGACAGGTCGATCCCGCCCAGAATGATGACCTGCGTCACCCCCAGCGCGATGATGCCGGTGATCGACACCTGCAACAGCATGATGTCGATGCGCTGCTGGTTGAACAGCCCTGGCACATTGTCACGCAGGTTGAACAGAAAGCTGGTGCCATTGATGCGGTTCAGCACCTCGAAAATGACGGTGATCACCACCAGCGCGACCAGAACATTCAGCTCTGGCGGCCGCGCCTTCTTGGCCGGATCGTACTTGAGGCCTCCAAGGCCATGCGTCCCC
>CALRKX020000122.1:0-6747 GCA_943368305.1 Erythrobacter sanguineus | reverse complement strand
GGGGGGGGGGGGGGGGGGCCCCCCCCCCCCCCCCTGCCGTCAGGTGCCACGGGGCTTTGCCCTCAGCGTCGGCTCGGCCACCGTGGGGTCTTCGGGCCAGGGGTGGCGGGGGTACTGGCCGCGCATGTCCTTGCGCACATCGGCATAAGACGTGCGCCAGAAATTGGGGATGTCCATCGTCACCTGGATCGGCTTTTGCCCCGGCGACAGCAGGGTCACGCGCAGGGGCATCCGGTTGCGGCCCACGGTCGGGTGCGTGGTCACGCCAAACATCTCTTGCAGGCGCAATTCGATGCCGGGGTTTTCGCCGTCATAGTCAATGGGCACGCGCCGGCCCAGCGGGGTTTCGAAATGGGCGGGCACCAGCCGGTCAAGCTCGGCCTGCTGTTCCCACGAAAGCCGCGCCTTCAACGCCTCGGTCAGGTCCAATGCGCGCAACTCGGCCTCGGTTCGTGCCGGGCGCAGATGCGGCAAAAGCCACTCTTCCAGCCCAGCCAGAAGGGCGGCATCGGTGCAATCGGGCCAATCCGCCCCGCCGCCGCGCGCCAGTTCAATCCGCGCCCGCAACCGCCGGGCCGCTGGCGTAAAGGGCAGGCCGATCTGGCGCAGCCCGTCCAGCGCGGCCCGCGCCAGCGCCTGCGGGTCGGCATCGGTCAGCGGGCGGTCATCCAGCGCAATCGCGCCAAACATCTCTTGCCGCCGCGCCACCACCCGGCCCTCGCGCCGCGACCATTCGACCACATCGCGCCAGTGGATATGCGCGCCATGCACCGCCCGCAGTTCGGGCTCGGCGATCGCCACCGCCTGCCGCACATTGGCCTCGCGCGCATCGCCGTCCAGATCGGTCGCCACGATCAGCCGCGCGGCCGCCAAGGGCGTGCCCGGCTCCATCGCCGCCCCCTTGCCACCGGACAGCAGCCAGCGCGGCGCATCACCCTTGCGGCGCAACCCCACCCGGTCCGGGTAGGCGAGCGCGGCCATCTGCCCAAGGCTATACCCGGCCCCGGTGCCAACACCGCGCGCCAGCCGCCGCGCCTCGTCGCGCACCCGCTCCAGCACCGGGCGCGACAGGGGCCAGGGGCGATCGCGCTCGTATCCCTTGGGGTCGGTCACAGCCTTCAGACGCAGCGCAAGGTCGGGCGGCGCGCCGCGCAGGGGGTCACGTTCCGCCATCAGCGCGGCCAGGGGGGCCGCCTCGGCCCCTGCCACGGCCAGCATATGGCCAAGGCGTGGGTGCAGCGGCAGCGCTGCAAGCTTCCGGCCGTGATCGGTGATCCGCCCGCCGTCCAGCGCGCCCAGCCCTTCCAGCAAGGCCCGCGCCTCGGCCAGCACGCCGGGGTTGGGCGGCGTCAGAAACGGCAGCCTTTCATCGCCCCACAGCGCCAGTTCCAATGCCAGCCCGGTCAGATCGGCGCTTTCAATCTCGGCGGGCGGGAAAGGTTGCAAGCCGCCCTCCTCACCCTTGGTCCACATGCGATAGCACACGCCCTCGGCCACCCGACCCGCGCGGCCCCGGCGCTGTTCGGCTTCGGCCTTGGTCACCCGTTCCGTCACCAGCCGCGACATGCCAGAGCCGGCATCAAACCGCGCCCGGCGCGACCGCCCGCAATCCACCACCACTCGGATATCGGGCAGCGTCAGCGAGGTTTCCGCGATTGCGGTCGCCAGCACCACCTTGCGCCCATGAACCGGCCCCAAAGCCGCCCGCTGTGCCACAAAATCCATCGCCCCGAACAGGGGGCGCACCGCAAAGCCGTCGCCCAGCCGCAGCGCCGTCTCGACCCGGCGGATCTCGCCCTCACCCGGCAGGAACACCAGAACCCCGCCCTCGGGGCAGTCTTCCACAGCCTGCCGCACAAGGCCCGCCACCGCCGCCTCATACCGCAGCGACGGGTCGATGGGCCGGGGCAACCACCTGGTTTCCACCGCAAAAGCCCTGCCTTCCGAGGTGATCAATGGCGCATCCCCCATCAGCGCCGCCACCGGGGCAGCATCCAGCGTGGCCGACATCACCACCAACATCAGATCCTCGCGCAGCGCGCCGCGGATTTCCAAGGTCAGCGCAAGGCCCAGATCGGCGTTCAGGCTGCGTTCGTGGAATTCGTCAAAGATCACGCAGCCCACGCCGCGCAATTCAGGGTCGGACTGGATCATCCGGGTCAGGATGCCCTCGGTCACCACCTCGATGCGGGTGGTTTTCGACACCTTGGCCTCGCCGCGAATGCGGTAGCCCACGGTTTCGCCAACCGCCTCGCCCAGCGTTTCAGCCATCCGCTCGGCCGCCGCCCGCGCCGCCAGACGGCGCGGCTCCAGCATCACGATCCGGCCTGTGACCAGCGGCAGAATATCCAGCGGAACCCGCGTGGTCTTGCCCGCGCCCGGCGGGGCCTGCAACACCGCCTGCCCCCGCGACGACAAGGCGGCACGCAGGGCGGGAAGGGCATCGTCGATCGGCAGGCGCGGCAGGGTGGTCATGCCGCCTTATCGCCGTTTCAGCCGCACCTTTCCATAGAGCGTCTGCACCTCGGCCCCCACCAGCGCCATCCCCGCGCCCTCGGGCGCATAGGTCAGGCGCAGCGCGAACTGCCGCCGCTCGGCCATATCCTCGGGACGATACCCGGCCAGCCGGGTAAAGCGGCCCGCACAGATCAAGCCAGTGCCGTCCTCGCGCCCCGGCTGTAGGGCAACGCCGCTCAACCTCTGGCCGTCAAACACCGCAAACGCCTGCCCACAGACCGTACCGCCCGACAGGACCACCAGCAGCGCGCTTGCCGGGTCCAGCGCACCATCCGGGGCGGTTGCGGGGGGCACCACTTCTGCCGGGTCGGCGTGATAGGCGGTAACGACCGCCAAGCCGCCCTGCCAGTCCAGCCGCATCTGTGAAACGCGCCGTCCCGTATCTGCCTGTTCGACATAGCTTTCTGGTCGCAGCGACTTGCCCGCCACACCCACCGCCACCGCGTCGAACCGCACCGCCCGCACCATACCCGCCAGCCCCGCGCTGCGGATCGTCACGCGTGCCTCATACCCGTCACCGCCGCGCACCGCTTGCAAGGTCAGCCGCCCCACGCGCAGCGGCCCATAGGTGACGTCATAGTCAAATCTTTCGGCCCCCACCGCCCCGGCCCCCGCCAGCCAGAGGCCAAGGACAATTTCGCGCAACCCCACCTGCCGCCTCCACTGGTCAACCGCCACCCGTTCCGGCTAGATGGGGCCGATTTGCGAAACCGGTATGACGAGGCAGGCATGACACCCGTGGCGGAACTTGCAAACGGCATCCGGGCGGGTGACCGCCGCAGCCTTGCCCGCGCCATCACCCTTGTCGAAAGCGGGCGGGCCGATCACCGTGCGCAGGCGGTTGACCTGCTTTCGGCGCTTGGCAGCACCCGGCAGGCGCTGCGCATCGGCTTGTCGGGCACGCCGGGCGTGGGAAAATCCACCTTCATCGAGGCGTTTGGCCTGATGCTGACCGGCATGGGCAAGCGTGTCGCCGTGCTGGCGGTCGATCCGTCCTCGGCCCGCTCGGGCGGATCAATTCTGGGCGACAAGACGCGGATGGAGCATCTGTCGCGCAACCCGATGGCCTTCATCCGCCCCTCGCCCAGCCAGGCGCAGATGGGTGGCGTGGCGCGGCGCACCCGAGAGGCGGTGGCCCTGTGCGAAGCCGCCGGTTTTGACGTGATACTGATCGAAACCGTCGGCGTCGGCCAGTCCGAAACCATGGTGGCCGAGATGTGCGACCTGTTCCTGCTGCTGCTGGCACCGGCGGGCGGTGACGAATTGCAGGGCGTCAAGCGCGGCATCATGGAGATGGCCGACCTGATCCTGGTCAACAAGTCGGACGGCGACCTCAAACCAGCCGCCCTGCGCACCATGGCCGATTACGCGGGCGCGCTGCACCTTTTGCGCAAACGCCCGCAAGACCCAGCGGGCTTTCCCAAGGCGATGACCGTTTCCGCCATAGAACAGGCCGGTCTGGCAGAGGCGTGGGAGCAGATGCAGACCCTCGCCGACTGGCGTCGCGCCCATGGCCACTGGACCACCCGCCGCGCCGAACAATCCCGCCACTGGTTCGAGGCAGAGGTCCGCCACGGCCTGCTGGCCGCCCTGTTGCGCGAACCGGCCAAGGGCATCATGGCAGATCTTGGCAACAGCGTGGCCAAGGGAACCACCACGCCAGAGGCCGCAGCGGCGCAGATGCTGTCGCTTTTGGGCAAACCGGCCTGAAAGGCCCAGCACACCCCGCCACAGCTTTGCTGCCCGAGAACCCGTTACAACAACAACCGTTTCGTTGTCGTGCCAAACGAACGCAACATCCCCGGCAGGATGCCCGTGCTGAACTGGCGCGGCGCAAGGTGAACCGTTTCAAGGGTTCTTGCCGCCTGATCTATCGCCAGAAGGGCGCGCATATCGGCAATCCCTTCCTCGCCATCGGCTTCCGGCGGGGTGTTCGCGACGATACAGTCCGAGAAATAGGCGATCTGGCCGGCGAAATGGTCCACCTGATCGAAGGCGCTGCTGGTTTCTGCCCCCTCGGTGCGGATCGTCAGCCGAAAGGCGGATTCGAACCTGAACGCGGGATCAAGGATCAATTCACCGACAGAGCCGACAACCCGGATCGATTCTGACAGCGCAGAGCCGAAAGAGCAGAAGAATTGCGCAAGGCGTTCGCCTGGGAACCTCAGCGTCACGGCAAGACTTGCGTCGACCTCGGCAAAGCGCGGGTCGCCTGTGGGGCGGCTTGCCATGGCCTGCACGGCAACCGGTTCTGCCGCAAAGACGTGCCGCGCGGCGTTCAGACAGTAGACGCCGACATCAGGCAGCGCGCCACCCCAATGCCCCGCCTTGAGGCGATGATTGCCAAGCTGGGACTGAAAGCCGAAGGTTGCGGCGAAATAGACCGGATCGCCGATCTTTCCGCTCCGCACAGCCTCTATCATGCCGTGGGTGCCCGGCTCGTTGTGCAGCCGATACGCGGTCATCAGGAATGCGCCGCTTTGCCTTGCGGCGGCCACCATCGCCTCGCTTTCCTCCAGTGTCGTGGCAAGGGGCTTTTCCACCATCACATGCTTGCCCGCCTTCAGCGCACGGATGGCAAAATCTGCATGCATCGAATTGGGCAGCGCGATGTAGACGGCATCGATCCGGTCGCTTTGCACAAGGGCATCATAGCCCTCGTAACCGATGGTTTCCGGCACGCCGTGAAACTCGGCCAGCTTGCGCGCCGCTTCGGGACTGCCCGACACGATGGCCTGCATCTGCGAGTTTCCGGTCAGGGCGACCGCGGGCATGAAAGCCTCTTGCGAGATCCAGCCCGCACCGACAACGGCGTAACGTATCATGGCAATCCTCAGAGAATGGTGCAGGATGCGCCCGAAGGCGCACCCCTCAGGCGGCCAGATGGGCCGGTTTTTTGCCAAGGATGATCATCGCAAGAATGTCATCATCGGTCACGTCGGTCACATTGACCGTGCCGACAAGCTGGCCGTTCTTCATCACCGATGCCCGGTCGCACAGTTTCATGACGTTGTGAATGTCATGCTCGATCAGAAAGATGCCAAGGCCCTGCGCCTTCAGCTCCTGAATAAGCTCTGCCACCATCTGGGTTTCATGCGGGCCAAGGGCGGCGGTGGGCTCGTCCATGATCAGGATCTTGGCATTGAAATAGACCGCGCGCGCAATGGCGACCGACTGGCGCTGGCCGCCCGACAACGCCTTTACCGGCACGTTGAACTTGCGGAAGTTGGGGTTCAGTCGGCCCATTATCTTGCGGGTCTCGGCCTCCATCTTGGCATCATTGACCAGCCCACGCGACATCAGCTCGCGCCCCAGAAACAGGTTCGCGCCCGCATCAAGATTGTCGGCCAGCGCAAGCGTCTGGTAGATCGTCTCGATGTTATAGGCGCGGGCATCGCGCGGGTTGCGGATCTCGGCCTTTTCGCCGTTGATCAATATCTCGCCATGATCGGCCTGATAGGCCCCGGCAAGAACCTTGATCAGCGTCGATTTTCCGGCACCGTTGTGGCCAAGCAGGCCAACCACTTCGCCGGGATAAAGGTCGATCGACACATGATCCACCGCCTTGATACCGCCAAAAGAGATCGAGATGTCGCGCATCTCGACAAGGGGGGTGCGTCTTGCGTTGCTCATTTTGTCAGCCCCATGCGCTTGCGATAGATGATGTCAACCCAGACCGCGATCACCAGAACCAGCCCGACGACGACGTTCTGGAAGGGCGTATCTACGCCGACCATGGCCATGCCCGATTGCAGCGACTGCATGATCAGAGCGCCAAGAACTGCGCCATAGATGGTTCCCACCCCCCCGGCCAGCGCGGTTCCGCCAATCACGGCCGCCGCGATGACGCGCAACTCTTCCAGCATCCCGATGTCATTGCCGTGGCTTTGCAGCCGGGCCTGCGCGATCAGCGCGGCAAGGGCGCAAAGGAACCCCATCAGCGCAAATATCTTGACCGTCAGGGCACGGGTGTTGATGCCCGACAGTTCTGCCGCATCAGGATTGCCCCCGGTGGCAAAGATATAGCGGCCAAAGCGCGACTTGCGGGCGATCAGGGTCATGCCCACCGCGACCACGATCAGGATGATGACCGAGATCGGCAGCCCGTGCATCGCGGTATATCCCTCTGGCATCACTTCGCCGCGCGCCTGAAACAGACGCTTCAGCTTGGCTTCCGGCACCGGATAGCGCGACAGCCAGCTTACGAACAGCAGGATCGCCCCGGCCACG
>CALRKX020000121.1:0-6757 GCA_943368305.1 Erythrobacter sanguineus | reverse complement strand
CAAAGCCTGTTTTCGCTGGTTGAACCGGGGGCCATCGGCTCTATCGCGCTGCTGGTCGCGCTGATCGGGGCCATCGGCTATGGCGGCTGGTCGGTTCTGCAAGAGGTGCAGCGCGTCCAACTTGCGCCCATCGACCAGGCCCCCTCGGTCGTGGCCGAGATTGACCCCCTTGGCAATGTTGCGGGCGATGCGCCCTTGGTACGCTCTGCCCCCGAGCAGACGCAGCAACTGGCCGCTGCCGATGGTGCCACCGCCGATCCGCTGGATCGACTTTACCGCCCAGAGGCGCTGGATGTGCCGCTGCTGGAGGCGCGCGACGGCCCGATCGGCACCATCAATCCGCGTCAGGGCGCGGCCGAAGACACCACCTTGGCCAGTGCGGTTGATGCCGCGGTGGAGCAGGCGGTTACCGGCGACGGCGTTCAGGTGATGGCTCAGGCCAATCCGGGCGTCGAACTCTTGGCTGTGCGTCCGTCCTGGGTGCAGGTCACCGCCAAGGACGGCACCGTGCTGTTCGAGAAAATTCTTGATGCGGGCGAACGCTATTCCGTGCCGCCGCTGCAAGAGGCGGCTGTTCTGCGCGCCGGCAATTCCGGTTCGGTCTATTTTCAGGTGAATGGCCAGACCTATGGCCCGGCCGCCAAGGGCGCGAATGTGGTCAAGAATGTAAATCTGGGGGCCGATGCGCTGCTGGCCGCCTATAAACCCGCTGATCCGGCGGTGGATTCGGCGCTGGCGCAGTTCGTCGCTGATGCCGGGGCTGTTGTGGCACCGGTTCCGGCAACCGAATAACCCCATTCGTGATGCCTAAAAGGCCCCGGTCGCATTGCGCCGGGGCCTTTGGGCTTTTATCTAGGGCGCGACGATCAAAGGCCTGATCGCAGGAGACCGCCGATGACCCATAATCCCGTCCGCCCCTGGCGCAACATCGAGCGCCGTGTCAGTCGCCAGATTCGCGTCGGCAAGGTTCTGGTGGGGGGCGATGCTCCGATCTCGGTCCAGACGATGACCAACACCATCACCTCTGACGTTGCCGCCACACTGGACCAGATTCAGCGCGCCGCCATCGCCGGGGCCGATATTGTGCGGGTTTCCACGCCGGATGTGGAAAGCACCCGCGCCCTGCGCGCGATTTGCGCCGAAAGCCCGGTGCCGATCGTCGCCGACATCCATTTCCACTACAAACGCGCGATCGAGGCGGCCGAGGCGGGTGCGGCCTGCCTGCGGATCAATCCGGGCAACATTGGTGATGCGCGGCGCGTGGCCGAGGTGGTGCGCGCCGCAAAGGACCACGGCTGTTCCATCCGCATCGGCGTGAACGCCGGTTCGCTGGAAAAGCACCTGCTGGACAAATACGGAGAGCCTTGCCCGGATGCCATGGTGGAAAGCGGCATGGACCATATCAAGCTGTTGCAGGACAACGATTTTCACGAATACAAGATTTCGGTGAAGGCCAGCGACGTGTTTATGGCCGCCGCCGCCTACCAGCAGCTTGCCCATGTCACTGACGCGCCGATCCACCTTGGCATCACCGAGGCCGGGGGGCTGGTTTCCGGCACCGTGAAATCGGCCATTGGGCTGGGCAGCCTGTTGTGGTTCGGCATTGGCGACACCATCCGCGTCTCGCTGTCCGCCGATCCGGTGGAAGAGGTAAAGGTGGGGTTCGAGATTCTCAAATCCCTTGGCCTGCGCCACAGGGGTGTCACCATCATCTCTTGCCCGTCCTGCGCCCGTCAGGGCTTTGACGTGATCAAGACGGTGTCAGAGCTGGAAAACCGGCTGGCCCATGTGACGACCAGCCTCAGCCTGTCGATCATCGGTTGCGTGGTCAACGGACCGGGAGAGGCCCTGATGACCGACATCGGCTTTACCGGCGGCGGGGCCGGGGCGGGCATGGTCTATCTTGCCGGAAAGCAGCACCACAAGCTGGGCAATGACAAGATGATCGACCACATCGTGGAATTGGTCGAGGCGAAGGCCGCCGAGATCGAGGCAGAGGCAGAGGCCGAAGCGGTGAAGGTGGAATAAGAAAGGTGCGTGAAATCACGCACCTTACCAAAATGCCAACCAAGGCGAAGGGTGCGTGCTTTGCTCGCACCAAACCTTACCCCGCGCGTTCATCCGCCACGATCTGCTGCATCGCATCCAGCGGCAGATAGCCCCGCAGCACCTGATCACCGACGATAAAGGTGGGCGTGCCGGAAATTTGCAGCTTGTCGGCCATGGCGTGATTGGCCTTGATGATCGCGGTCACCTCATCAGATGCCATCTTGGCAAAGATCGGTGCCGCCTCCAGACCCATATCGGTTGCCAGCTTTTCCAGATTTGGTTTGTCAGGCTGGCCGCGCAGGGCGATCAGCGCATCATGCGCCTTTCTGTAAGCGTCGTCGCCGTGCAACTGGCGCACCGCAATGGCAAACCGCGAAGAGATCACCGAATCTTCACCCAAAATCGGGAACTCTTTGACAACAAAACGGATGTTGCCATCGGTCTTGACCAGTTGGTCCACCTCGTCAAAGGCCTTGCGGCAGTAGCCACAGCGGTAATCCATGAATTCGACCACGGTAATGTCGCCATTCGGATTGCCGCCGACCCAGCTATTCGCGTCTTGCAGCAGGGCTGCCTGATTGTCGGCCACAAGTTGCTTGTCGTCACTGGCCTGCTGCGCTTGTTGCTGGGATTGAAGCGCATCCATCGCCTCGACCAGCACTTCGGGATGGGCGACCAGATAGGCGCGCACCTCTTTCTGGAACGCGGCGCGCTCGGCGTCGGTCATGTCTTCCAGCCCACCGGCAAACGCGGTCGTCGCCATCAGCGCCCCGTTCAGTGTGAGTGCTAGGGCGGCAAGGGTGCGGCGCATGGGAAACCTCATCTCGGGCGCGGGGTTGACCTTCGGCCCGCGCGGGGGAACATGGGGGCGGACTTTAAGGGCGGGATGATGCGAAGATCAAGGCGGGGTGATGTTGATCCCTTCATCGTGATGGATATGGTCGAGGAAGCGCGCCAGCTCGAGGCTGGGGGCCGCCACATCATTCATATGGAGGTGGGCCAGCCCGGCACCGGCGCGCCTGCGGGTGCGCGGGCCGCTTTGGCCAAGGCGCTGGATCAGCCGCTGGGCTATACCGTGTCGCTGGGCCTGCCCGAGTTGCGGGCGGGCATCGCGGGCCTTTACAGCCGCTGGTATGGGGTGGATCTGAACCCCGACCGGGTGGTGGTCACGGCGGGGTCTTCGGCGGCCTTCATCCTGGCCTTTTCAGCCCTGTTCGATGCGGGTGACCGGGTGGCCTTGGGCGAACCCGGCTATCCCAGCTATCGCCAGATCCTGCGCGCCCTCAGCCTGACGCCGGTGGGGATTGCTTCGGCGCTGGAAAACCGGTTGCAACCCGTGCCCGCCGATCTGGTGGGGGTAGAGATGCAGGGGCTGATCGTCGCTTCGCCCGGAAACCCGTCGGGCACGATGCTGGACCGCGGGCATCTGAAGGCGCTGATTGATCATTGCGATCAGCGCGGGATTTCCTTTGTATCCGATGAAATCTACCACGGGCTGCACTATGGCGACCGCGCGGTTTCGGCACTGGAAATCACCGACACTGCCTATGTGATCAATTCCTTCTCCAAATATTTCAGCATGACCGGCTGGCGCATCGGCTGGATGGTGGTGCCAGAGGATCACATCCGCACCCTCGAACGTCTGGCGCAGAACCTGTTCATCTGTCCGCCCCATGCCAGTCAGGTCGCGGCCCTGGCCGCGCTGGACTGCATCGACGAGCTGGAGGCGAACCGTGCCACCTATGCCGAAAACCGCCGCTTGATGCTGGAGGGGTTGCCCAAGGCCGGATTCACGAAAATTGCCCCGCCCGACGGGGCGTTTTACATCTATGCCGATGTATCGGACCTGACCGGCGACAGTCTGGCCCTGTCGCGCGAGATCCTGCACGGGGCAGGGGTGGCGGTGACGCCGGGGCTGGATTTCGACCCCGTTCGCGGTGCCACCACCTTGCGCTTTTCCTATGCCCGCGCCACGGCGGATATTGCCGAGGGGCTGGCGCGGTTGCAGACCTTCATGGCGCAGCGCGGGCGGTAAGGGCGGATGCCTCCGGCGGGGATATTTGGGAACAGATGAGGATGCGGGCATTCTTTGGGGGGCTGGTGGCGCTGTGGCTGATGCTGTTGTCATGTGGGGCACAGGATCTGTCGGCGCTGGCGCGGTTCGAGGCGAAGACTTCGGTTATCCGGGAGGATGGCGACGGGCTGTCGCTGGATCTGACCCTGTCACAGCCGGTGCCATGGCGGGTGCGGGTAAAGGACAGCCCGCCGCGGCTGGTTCTTGACATGCGAGAGGTGGATTGGTCAGGGATCGATGCCCTGTCGCTGCCTGCGGGCACCACATTGCGGGCAGGGGTGTTTCGTCCGGGCTGGTCGCGGCTGGTGCTGGAACTGCCGGGGCCGATGCTGGCGGTCTCTGCCGGGATGGACACGGTGAATGGCACGAATCTGCGGTTGCGGATGGCCCCGGCCGCCGCCGCCGACTTTGCCGCCAAGGCGGCAGAGCCGGAGCCGCCGGAATGGGCGCTGCCCCGCGCCGCCGACCTGCCGCAGCCGCCCCGGCGCGGCACGGGTCCGCTGGTGGTGGTGCTTGACCCCGGCCACGGCGGCATTGACCCCGGCGCCGAGCGGGATGGCGCGCTGGAGAAGGATCTGGTGCTGACCTTCGCGCGCGAGTTGAAGGAACTGCTGTTGCGCGATGGCCGCTTTAGCGTGGTGATGACGCGCGAGGATGACAGCTTTGTTCCGCTGGAAACACGGATATCTACCGCGCGGCAGGCCGGGGCCGGGGTGTTCATCGCGCTGCACGCCGATGCCATTGCCGAGGGCGAGGCGGTGGGCGCCACCGTCTATACCCTGTCCGACGAGGCGACCGACGAGGCTTCGGCCACGCTGGCAGAGCGGCATGACCGGGATGATCTGCTGGCCGGGGTTGACCTGTCGGATCAGGATGATGTGGTGGCGCAGGTGCTGATGGACATGGCGCGGACCGAAACCACGCCGCGCACCCGACGCCTTGCCAGCCAACTGGTGGTCGCCATGCAGAAGGCCGACATCAGGATGCACCGTCATCCGCAGCAGGAAGCGGGCTTTTCGGTGCTGAAATCGCCTGACATCCCCTCTGTCCTGCTGGAACTGGGGTTTCTGTCCTCTGCCCGCGACCTAAAGCGGCTGACCGACCCGGAGTGGCGCGCCCGCATGGCAGGAGCGTTGCGCGACGGGCTGGTGGCCTGGGCCGCCGAGGACGCGGCCATTCAGGCCAAGGCCCCCTGACCGTGCAAAACCCGCCGCATCGCAAGCCCGTGCTTTGACCTTGCGCCGCGTGGCGTATAAGAGGGCGACGCGCAAAGCCAGAGGGGCGACAGGGTGGTTCGGTTCGTAGGGTCTTTCTTCGGGGCCATCTTCACAATGATCACGCTGGGCCTGTTGTTCGGGGCGCTGGCGGTGGGCGGCATTTTCTATATGTATTCCGCTGACCTGCCCAGCCACGAGAGCCTTGCGCGTTATACCCCGCCCACGATCAGCCGCATCTACAACGCCGATGGCCGCATCATTGACGAATTCGCGCAAGAGCGCCGCCTGTTCACCCCGATCGAGGATATTCCCGATCTGGTGAAGGACGCCTTTGTTTCGGCCGAGGACAAGCATTTTTATACCCACAAGGGCTATGACGTCGGCGGCATGGCTGCGGCGTTCCGTGATGCCCTTCTCAGCCGGGGCAAGAATGTGCGCGGCGCCTCGACCATCACGCAGCAGGTGATGAAAAACTTCCTGCTGGATGGCAGCCGCAGCATCGAACGCAAGATCAAGGAAATCATCCTTGCCAGCCGGCTGGAGGAAACCCTGTCCAAGGACAAGATCCTTGAACTTTACCTGAACGAGATTTTCCTTGGTCAGAACAGCTATGGCGTCGCCGCTGCCGCGCAAACCTATTTCAACAAGACGCTCGATCAACTGACCCCGGCAGAGGCGGCAACGCTGGCCTCTTTGCCCAAGGCACCATCGGAATTTCACCCCGTGCGCAACAAGGACCGCCTGATCGAACGGCGGAACTATGTGCTGAACGAAATGGCGCAGAACGGTTACCTCGACCCCGCCGTGGCCACGGCTGCAGAGGCCGAAGACCTGAAAACCGTGCAGGGTGGCGACATCCCCGCCTATCGCACCGCCTTGCCGCCGCGTGATTATTTCACCGATGAAATCCGTCGCCAGTTGTCGGGCAGCTTTGGCGAGCAGGAGTTCTTTGGCGGCGGCCTGTCGATCCGCGCCACGATGGACCCGAAATTGCAAGAGATCGCCGCCCGAGCCATGCGCCGCGGCTTGGAAAAGTTTGACCGCGGCCAAGGCGTCTGGCGCGGCACCGGCAAGGTGCTGCCCGCCGACAAGCTGGCCGACTGGCGCCCCGCGCTGGCCGATGTGGTCGACCTGCCGCGTGATGTGGAGGGCTGGAAAGCCGCCGTCGTGCTGGAGCTGGGCGAAGATACCGCCACGGTTGGCATCGAGGGCGAGGCCGAGACCGCCACCATTCCGGCCAATGACGTGACCTGGGCGCGCAAGAAACTGGCCGATGGCTCTCTGGCCAAAAAGGCCCGGGTGCCTGCCGATCTGGTGGATGTGGGCGATGTCGTCATGGTTCGCGCCGTGACCGATGACAAGACCGGCGAATTTGTGCGCTGGTCCTTGCGTCAGGTGCCAGAGGTGCAGGGCGGTT
>CALRKX020000120.1:0-6768 GCA_943368305.1 Erythrobacter sanguineus | reverse complement strand
GCCGGTGTCATCGGTGGTGGCGGTGCCAAGCACTTCGTTCGCCTGGCTGAGGAGTTGGACCGGAATGCCCGCCTTGGCCCCGGCATCGCCAAGGCCGCGCACGAAGACATGCAGGCCATCGACGCCCGACATCGTGGTGATGCCAAGATCGGACACGACGAACCACTGCCAACCGGCCGGAATGGTAGAGGTATCCACCCCCGGAACGGCGGCGCGCAGGGCATAGACGCCGGCGGGCTGGCCGTTCAGCGCCTGATCCAGCGGCAGGCGGGTGGTGACGTCATGATTGACGTCCTGCTTGACGGTGGCGGCCCCGGCCCAGATTTCGGTGCCGATCTGGGCGCTGAAATCATATTCCTGATAATCATACATCGGTGTGCCGAAATAGCCGTTCTGAATGGCGCGTAGCAGGTTGCGGTCGGTCACGCGATAGACGGTCAGATCCAGCTTTTCGGTGTTGACGGTTTCAACCGGAAGGGCCGCGCCACCAGCCCGTGGCAGGACATAGCCGCGACCGGGAAAGCGGACGCCGGGGTTGCGGTCGCGGATATAGGCGGTGATGTCGATCGACTTGGCCAGCGTCTGGCCATCGGCGGCGGGCAGGCCTTCGCGGAAGGTCACGGTGCTGCGGCTGCCATGGGTCAGCCCTTCGACGCAAAGCTGGCGATAGCCGTCAAAGGCCACGGTCAGGTCGGGCGCGGGAAGCTGGACATAGGTGGCGTAATCGGTACCGGTCTTGATCAGATCTTCGGAAAAGTTCACGCAGATGCGCGGGCGCAGGCTGTCGGCCTGAACCTCATTATCGACGACGCGAAAGCCGTATTTGCCCATGGCATCATCCAGAAGGGCGGCGGTGTCATCGCGGTGTTGCAGCTTTTCAGCCAGACGCAGGGCCTGCACCGTATCGCGGCCACGGCCGATCTGTTCCAGCGCCTGACCCATCTGAACCAGAATCGAATGCTGCTGCGGCTTGCCGTCAGAGCGCAGATAGGCGTTGGCGGCGGCGTACCAGGATTTTTCGTACCAGGCGTTCTGGTTGCCCTTGTCCTGATCGGCGGCAAGATACAGGCGGCGGGAATATTCCAGCCAATCGGACGCGCTGTCAGACAGGTTCACGGCGGCGCCAGTGAAATTCGCGGCCCCCCGCAGGTCACCCTGCGCCTCGGCCTCGGCTGCCGATGCCAGATGCTCGTCGGCGCTGTAACCATTGGTGGTATGCAGGTTGCCAAGATTGGCGGCCAGCCCGGTGATCGCGCCATATTCCCACGAGCCGACAAAGGTCATCTCGGCGGCACGGGTGGCGGCCAGCGTCTGGGCCGCCTTGTCGCCCTCGATCACAAAGCCGGAATAGGCACCTGTAAAGGGCGTGGCATCCCCCGCCCCCGATTTGGGAAAGCACGAGCCGTTGATGGTGTTGAAGGTAAAGGCGGTGCAGGCCTTGTTCGACAGGCAGGCGCGTTCGCAGGCATCCAGCGTGGTGTCAAAGATCGAGGCAAGATCGCCGCCCGGCAGATCGGTGTTCTCTGAAATGGCCAGTCGCCGTGCGGGGATCAGATCCTCGGCCTGCGCGGGAACCGCACCCAGCAGAAATGCCACGGCCAACGCCCCGAAAATACGGGCCGAACGAAATGCAACCATCACCAATCCTCCGTCGAATAACGCTGTGAATCTGGCACGGGCGGGCGGAGGCTTGCAAGGATTCGCAGCGACCTTGGGTCATTTCCCCCGTTAAGCCCGCCTTCACGATGTTCCCCGATCCTGACCGCGAGTCGCCAATCGTCGCGCGCGGCGACAGGACGGGCAGGATGGACTTTACGGATCGGCTGGCAAAAGAGCGGCGGGCACGGCTGGCGGCGGAGCGGTTGCTGGAGCAAAAGAGCCGCGAGCTGATTGCCGCCAACGAAAAGCTGGCGCTGCATGCCCGCGCCCTTTCGGATCAGATCGTTGAACAACGACATGTCGTGCATACCGCGCTGACCGAGGCAGAGGCGCTGAAAGGGCAGGCCAGCCGGTTTCTGGGTGATCTGGAGCGCGCCCACAGTGCCGCCGACATGGCCGAACGGCGGTTGTGGGATTCGATCAACACCATCCGCGACGGCTTTGCAGTCTTTGACGCGCAAGACCATCTGGTGGCGGCCAACCGGGCCTATCTTGGCTTTTTCGACGGCCAGCCCTTGCAGCCGGGCACGCCCTATCCGCAGCTTCTGGACCTTGTGTCGCGGTCAGGCATTCTTGATCTGACCGACCCTCCGGCGGATTGGGTGGCGCAGATGCTGGCGCGGCGCAGCGCCGATGAGATGGCACCGGTCGAGCTGCGCCTGACCAACGGCCAGTGGCTGCGCATCGTGGACCGGCGCGCACGCGACGGTGATCTGGTCAGCCTTGTGGTCGATATCACCGAACAAAAGCGCATCTGGGCCGCGATCGAGGCAATTCCCGATGGTTTTGTGCTGTTTGACCGCGAAGAGCGGCTGCTGATCTGCAACCAGAATTACCGCGATACCTATCCCGCCTCGGCCCCCGCGATGCAGCCCGGCGCGCGGTTTGAAGAGATTTTGCGCTATGGCCTGACCCACGGCCAGCACATCGATGCCGTGGGCCGAGAGGAGGACTGGCTGGCCGACCGGCTGGCCCAGCACCGCAACCCGCAAGGCGCGGTCGAGCAGCAATTGTCCGACGGGCGCTGGGTTCGCGCGCAGGACCATCAGACGCCCGATGGCGGGCGGGTCGGCCTGCGAGTGGATATTACCCGCGAAAAGGAACAGCAAAAGGCGCTGGAAGATGCCCGCCTTGCGGCAGAGGCGGCGAACCGCGCCAAATCGGCCTTTCTGGCCAATATGTCCCACGAGATTCGCACTCCGATGAACGGTGTGGTCGGCATGGCCGAACTGCTGTGCGACACACCTTTGAGCGAGGAGCAGCGGCTGTTCGCCGATACCATCCGCTCCTCGGGCGAGGCGCTTTTGGTGATCATCAACGACATCCTCGACTATTCCAAGATCGAGGCCGAGCGGCTGACCTTTTACCCGGTGCCCTTCGATCTGGAGCGCACGATCCACGAAGTGGCGATGCTGTTGCAGCCGCGCGCCCATGCCAAGGGGATCGACCTGCTGATTGACTATGACATGTTCCTGCCCACGCGGTTTGTGGCCGACCCGGCGCGGCTGCGGCAGGTGCTGACCAATCTGATCGGCAATGCGGTGAAGTTCACCGAGGTCGGCCATGTGATGGTGCGGGTGGTCGGGTTCGATCTGGTCGATGACCGGCAAGAGGTACATGTGACGGTGGAGGATACCGGCATCGGCATTGCACCCGACAACCTTGACCACATCTTCGGCGAGTTCAATCAGGTGGAAAGCCAGTCGAACCGCAAGTTCGAGGGCACGGGCCTGGGCCTTGCCATCACCCGCCGACTGATCGAGCGGATGGAGGGATCGGTCTGGGTTGACAGCGAGCTGGGCCAGGGGTCGTCCTTTGGCTTCCGGCTGTGCCTGCCGATCGCCGAGGCGGCAGAACCGCAGCGCCTGCCGGTGGAAATTCACCGCGCGCTGGTGGTGGATGACCAATTCATCAACCGCACCATTCTGGAGCGTCAGCTTGCCCCCTGCGGGATTGAGGTGGTGCTGTGCCGGTCGGGGGCCGATGCGTTGGCGGCGCTGGCCGCGGGGGGGGCGTTCGACGTGGTGCTGACCGACCACGACATGCCAGAGATGGACGGCATCGCCCTGTTGCGCCGCATCCGCGCCGAGGGCTGGACGGTGCCGGTTATGCTGTTGTCCTCCAACCCCGCGATGGCGATGGCAGAGGCCGATGCCGGAGAGTTGGCGGCCATTCTGCAAAAACCGCTGCTGCGGGCCGACCTGTACCGCCGCCTGCAATCACTGACCCGCCCGGCAGAGCCGGAGCCCGAGGTGGCAGAGGTGGTGGCTCTGCCCGTCCCCAGCGAGCGCCGCGCGGTGCGGGTGCTGGCAGCCGAAGACAACCGCACCAATCAGTTGGTATTTCAAAAGATGGTGCGTGGCACCGGGATAGAGCTGACCTTTGCCAGCAACGGTCGCGAGGCGGTGGATCTGTGGCAAAGCCTGCGGCCCGACATGATCTTCATGGATATCTCGATGCCAGAGATGGACGGTCGCGAGGCGGCGCAGGCGATACGGAGGGCCGAGGCCGGCCAGCGCCATGTGCCGATCATCGCCATGACCGCCCATGCGATGGAGGGCGACGCCGAAAGCATTCTTGCGGCAGGGATCGACCGCTACATGACCAAGCCTTTGCGCAAGGGGGCGATCATCGACATGCTGGTGGAATACCGCCCCGCCGAAGCACGCGAGATCAGCCGCGAGACGGAGGTACTGGCCGCGAGTTAGGCATTCGCGCTGCCTCCAACCCCTCCCCCTGCCACTTGGCGCCGACAGGGATTACAGGGCGCGCACCATGGTATGGGCGGCGGCAAAACCGAAGACGTGGCGCAACAGGCCCAGCGGGCTGGTCTTGACCACCTGAAAACCGTGACGTTCATAAAGCTGGCGGGCACGCCAGTTGGTATCGACCACATCCAGCCGGATCGCGGCATAGCCCCGGGCGCGGGCACGGTCATAGGCGGCGTGCAGCAGGGCGGTCCCGATGCCAAGGCTGCGGGCCTGCCGGGCGACACACAGCCCGTCGATCAGGAAGCGGTCGTTATCGACCTCTCGACCCAAGAGCCACAACAGCGGCACACGCCAGGCGCTGCCAAAAAGACCATAGTGGCGGCGCATCTGCGCCAGATCGCCGCCCGCAAAGCTGCCCGCGGGGGATTTGAAGCCCAAAAGACCCAGAAGCTGGCCCTGATCATCGACGGCAACCATCGCATGATCGGCACGGATCACGGCATGAAGAAAGGCCCGCGCCTTTCGGTCCGGCCCCATTACGCGGCCCAGCTTGCCGCCAAAGGCCTGCCAATAAAGCTCAACCGCCTGCGGGCGCAGGGATTCGGGCAGACCGTCTTGCAGGGTTATGCGCATGATGACGCCAGAAGGGCAGCATGGCCTGCGCCGAGAATCCAGCCCTCTTCGCTGACGGGCACATCGAACAGGGCGGGGCTTGCGGCGCGCCAGAGAGCGCGGGCCAGCAGGCGGACCTGCGCGCGGTCACGGATCGGGTCGGCGGTGGCGGCGACGGGGACGGAGAGGAGCGAGGGGTAAACCTCTGCCAGAACCACCGGGGCGGTGTGGGGATCGAAGGGCCAGACCGCAACGCCCGAGGCTTGGGACAGTCGGTGGATCATCGGCAGGCCCATCAGTGCCTGACCGCCCGCCGCGCCGGTGGTGTAAAGCTTCCAGACCGGTTGGGCGCGAGGGACAAGGCGTTCGACCTGCCGCCGATCGGCCAGAGCAAGGGCGGCATAGTCGGCCAGCTTGCGGGGCGGCAGGTCGGGCAGGGCCAGCGTGGCGGGGCGGCCCCAGAACGGGCCGGGGTTGCCAAGCTGGCGGTTGGCGATGGCGGCAACCTCGAACCGGTTGTTGCGGTTTTGCGCGTCATCGGTGATCCGCGCGGCCAGCCAGGCCCAGATGGCCCGCGCCCCCGGCTGGCCCGTCAGCCGCGCGGCAAAGCCGTTGGGATAGCCCATCGGAAAATCAAACCCGATCAGCAGGCGACGACCTGCGGCGGTTTCCTGCGCGATGAGGGCGGCAAGCTGCGCCTCGGCCCCGGCGCGGCTGCGGTGATAGCGGTCCTCTACTTGCCCGTCGCGGCAGGTGCCGATCCAGATCGCATCGGCCGAGGGGCGGGCGGGCGAAAGGCCCGAGGTGGCCGACCAATCGGCCACGGCCACGGTGTCAAACCGGCACAAGGCCGACCTCTTGCAGAACGAAATCGGCCACGGCGGCAGTGTCGTTCAGGTCCAGCACGGGAACCGGCAGGGGGCCGGGGTTGGCATCTGTCGCCACGGCGCGCACAAGGGGATCGGCGGGCTGGATCAGCGGGTGGCCGGTTTCGGGGCGCCAGACCTCCAGCTTGGGGTGGGCGTCGCGCTTGTAGCCTTCGACCAGAACCAGATCGACCGGGGCAAGGCGGGCCAGCACCTGCGGCAGTTCCGGCTCTGGTCCGCGATGTTCGCGCATCAGGGCAAAGCGGTGGGCCGAGGCCAGAACCACCTCGGTCGCGCCAGCCTGACGGTGGCGAAAGCTGTCCTTGCCGGGGTGATCAAGGTCAACGTCGTGGTGAACATGCTTGACGGTCGAGACGGTAAAGCCGCGCCCGGTGATTTCGGTCACCAGACGCTCCATCAGGCTGGTCTTGCCGGCGTTCTTCCAGCCGATGACGCCGTAAACCTTCATGCTCCGTCCCCCAACAGCGCCTGGGCTGCGGCCAGATCATCGGGGGTGTTGAGGTTGCGAAAAGCCGTATCTTCGGCATAAACCGCCCGCGCCGCGCCCTGCAGCGCCGCGAAATCGGTGATCTTGGGTTTGGCACCCGAGGCGAGAAAATCGGCCAGCGCCCCGGCCAACCCCACCGGCCACAGGCCGAACACCCCCTGATCGCGCCCACCCGCCTGAACCAGCGCAAGGCCAGAAGGCGCGGATTCGGCGGCAAGGCACAGTTGCGGCACCAGATCACCCGGCAGGAACGGACTGTCGCAGGGCACCGAGACCAGCGCGCTTGCCCCCTGCCCCTGCGCATGGCGCAGGCCCGACAGGATGCCCGAAAGCGGGCCAAGCGGGGCCTCATCGGGCAGAACGGGCAGTCCAAAGGCGGCAAATCGCGCCGGATCGCCATTGGCTGAAAGGG